>NZ_LWEY01001234.1:0-39968 GCF_001634935.1 Oleiphilus sp. HI0043
AAAACACTAAGTATTGCTAGTTTTCTTAGCTAATTTTGTTTTAATTTCAAAGCATTACTAAGTTTCTTCGTAGTGGCTTAGCGACCAATGAAGATGATAAGTAAATATACTCTTCCGTAAACCGACACATAATAATTAAGATTCATATGTATAATATATTAATCGTTGATGACTGTGAAAACGATACCATATTGCTGTTACGTGAACTAAAAAAAGGCGGCTTAGATATTCACTCAACAAGAGTTGAAACTGATCGAAGCCTTAGAAGCGCGCTTGAAGAGTCCGACTGGGATCTTGTTATCTCAGATCACAGCATCCCCGGATATTCCTCCCAAGAAGCTTTAGAAACCATCCGTGATCGCGATGAGAATTTGCCAGTTATTATTGTGTCAGGGGAGATCCCCGAACGAGAAGCCATTAAGCTAATGAAAGCCGGGGCTCAAGACTACGTAATGAAAGAAAATCTCGCTCGACTGATTCCAGCCATCGAGAGAGAAATAAGAGAGAGCGAATCCCGTCAAGCAAAAAACTCGCAGAACAGAATCTAGAACATTTAGCCGTACATGACCACCTAACAGGGCTAGGCAATCGCGAGTACTTCGAAGGTCAAATATCTAAAGCACTTCAACTTTCAGCATCGGATGATGCAGAATATGCCTTGATGTCACTGGATTTGGACCAATTTAAGATCATTAACGATACTTGCGGCCACGTTGCAGGCGATGATCTACTCAAGCAAGTATCACTTGTTTTACTCCGCCAAACTAAAGACAAGGATACCTTGGCACGTCTTGGTGCCGATGAATTTGGCATACTCACCTACAACAAAGATAAGCGTCAAGCTATTTAGATTGCGAAAACCATACAGACCGCAATAAAAGACCTAAACTTCACCTGGCATGGAAAAAGTTTCACGACCAGCATTAGTATCGGCATTGTTTCAATTAATAATAAAACCTCTTCGGTCCAGTCCGTTCTGAGCTGTGCTGACATGGCCTGCAATGTCGCCAAAGAAAAAGGTCATGACGGCCTTAAATGGTACAGTGAAGATGACCCAGAGCACTTACAACGGCGAAGTGAAATGCAATGGGTCAGCCGCATTAAACGAGCGATAGCTGATGATTTGTTTATACTCCACTTCCAGAGCATGAAAGGCCTCCAAAAACACTGTAGTGGCGGTGCACACGGCGAGTTTCTGGTTCGACTTAATGATGACTCAGAACTGATTTACCCCGGCTCCTTTATTCCCGCAGCCGAGCGCTACAAACTTATGCCACGTTTACATAGATGGGTGGTAAAAAATGCGTTTAAGTACTTGGCTGAATCAGGTTTAGGGTATCAGGATCAAGGAACATTTTTCATCAACTTGTCAGGTAATTCACTTAGTGACGCCTCTTTCTTTGAAGATATTCGGCATTTACTAAAAGAGTTTGAGTTCATTCCTGAACGTATTTGCTTCGAGATTACCGAAACCAGTGCTATCGACAACCTTAAGGATGCCGTAGAGTTTATTTCCGAGATCAGAGAAGAAGGTTTTAAATTTGCACTCGATGACTTTGGTGCTGGGATGAGCTCCTTTTCTTATCTTAAGAAGATTCCAGTAGATTATCTGAAAATTGATGGCAGCTTTGTCTTGAACTTGTTACACGATCCGATTGATCGTGGAATTGTTGAAGCTTGCAATGGTATTAGCCATGCAGCGGGCTTGCAGACCATTGCGGAATTTGTAGAAAACCAGGAAACCGCCGACGCACTAAAAGAAATTGGTGTAGACTTCGCTCAAGGCTTTGGTATCGAAAGGCCTGGCCCACTTCAATAACGTACTATTTGCTCCCAATGTAAGATATTTCCTACATGCTTTTGCATTATCACCTACATACTGAAGGCAAGAACATGCGTAATATTCATTTCCATCAGGACGACGCTGATTGTCAGGACGATGACAGCAACATATGGATATGGACAAGGAAGTAAACAAGGAAGGCTGGTTACCTAAGGAATGGTAAGGGAAGCACCTATTCAAAATGCCGCATTTTTATGCGGCATTTTTCGTTTAAGACCCGAAATTAAGCACTAAGACACTCAAACACCGCATAAATTCTTACAAGCCAAACTTATGTTTTAAGATCTCCAGCCCTTCGTCACTATAGGCCGCATCAATGGATTTGAGGTTTTCTGAGGTTATCAAGGTCTCATAGGCATGGATAATATCGTAAATCCACTTCCCGGGAATGAAGCGGGTAATTTGCTGCTCTGTTATGGTTTCTTGCTCGCCTTCTAAATCCAAATGTAGCGTAAGAACCTCTTCTCCAGAAGACAATAAAAGCGATAAGTTTGAGCTTTTGAAAGTTTCCCCATAAAAGCTTATGCAAGCACCCGCCCTATCCGCAAACTGAAGCGTGTAGGTATTATCATTTAGCGTAAATTGGATTTTTTTCTCATCACCTTCGTGAATAACTACCGTAGAGCTTATTTCACAGTGGACCAAGCTCTCACTATCTTTTATTTTTAGTGTGGGCTGTGAAGACATGGACTTATACAAATGAATAATTCGCTTATCCAACATTAGCACTTTTGCTAACTTACGACGCTCCTTTATAGCAGAAAAAACCTGGGAGTTATTCAGCTGTGCTTGCCGCTCTATTCTCTGCAAAGCGCGGTTAATTGTTGACTGCAAATGGTCAAAGGCGGAACGAACAGATAACAAAGTTAGTTCATCATAATTCTGGCTCATATCCTGTGCCTATCCTGCATCAATATTTTTAGACTTATTAATCATCGTCTTCACAATATAGCAGTAAAGACCAAGAGGCGCTAAAGTGAAGTATGTGGAAACAATATTTATGCCAAACTTTATTTTTACAACTCGATACTTCCGCTATAATTGTCATAAAGCTTTAAGATCAATAATATAGACTTAAGCTTCTAACAGATATATGAACTTATTGTTGGCTTGCGTTGAAGACATCGGCCAATAGTTACCATTATGGACAATACTATGATCAAAAACTGCCTATTCCCAGTTGCAGGCTACGGAACCCGTTTCTTACCCGCAACAAAAGCAATGCCTAAAGAAATGCTACCTCTCGTAAATAAACCCCTTGTGCAATATGGCGTTGAGGAAGCGCACCAGGCAGGCATGAACCGAATGGGTTTTGTCACAGGTAGAGGCAAACGAGCCATTGCAGATCACTTTGATATTAGCTACGAACTAGAAAATGAAATTAAAGGTTCGGGAAAAGAGGCTCAGCTCGATTCCATTCGGAATTTAATGGAAAATAACACCTTTTCATTTACACCACAGCATCAAATGAAAGGTCTTGGCCACGCAATCTATAGCGGTCGAGGTTTGGTTGGCGATGATGCTTTTGCAGTTGTTTTGGCAGATGACTTTTGTACGGCAGATGAAAACGGCGACGGCGTGCTTAAGCAAATGGCAGAGTTATATAATCAGTTCCGCTGCAGTATCGTAGCGATCCAGGAAGTTCCTGCTGACCAAACGCATAAATATGGTGTTATTGCAGGCGAATGCATGAAGGATGGCCTATACCGTATCACTGACATGGTTGAAAAGCCGGCTCCGGAAGATGCTCCTTCAAATCTAGCAATTATCGGTCGTTATATTCTGACACCGGACATCTTCGATATCATCAAAGCAACACCGCCCGGAAAAGGTGGAGAAGTTCAAATCACCGACGCCCTGCTCACTCAAGCGAAAAAAGGTTGCGTGCTAGCCTATAAGTTTAAAGGTCAGCGTTTTGACTGTGGTAGTGTCGATGGTTTTATTCAAGCGACTAACTATGTCTATGAAAACGTATACAAAGCAGAATCGTAGTCGATACAAATAAATGAGTTTGCAGCGCCTTAGCGCGGCAAACTTCCTGCTCCATCAAAAAAGAACAAAGCAATTAAAGACCTAATAGCCTTAGTTTGCAATTAGCTGAAGTATCAGCTCTTTACTTTGCGCATCGCTTTTACGGTAACGCCGAAGTAACTCACGCTCATCATCAGTTGGTATTAACTTTTCAATCTGTCGTCCCAACTCAACTAATGAGTCCCCCAAATCCTCCGCATCACTGTCATTGATACCAGGCAAATCCAATTGGTGGCCGGTTTCAATATTAGGCACATCAACAAAACTTTCTAAAGGCATGGCTGTCTTAAAACACAAATCAAGAAGGTTATCCAAACTAGGATAACAGCGTGTTTCACTACTTTCGGCTTCCCACGACTCAACGACCAAAGGGTCAACTAAACAATACTCCGCAACATCAATATACGAAAGTTTCTTCGACTGCCGGACTTTTTTAAGTTGATGATTAAATTGCTTTAGATACTTCATAAGAATTCAGCACTGAAAATAGGTAATAATCAATATAGCATTTGATCCAGATAATTCGTAGTTAAAAATACTTTTTTACAGCTCGTTAATAATTTTTTTGCTAATTAGTTCAAGTACTAATAAGACAATCTTAAGATAATAATTAAGATTGGGTATAAGTAAACAAACAGCGCTTTTACGAATTATTTACACGAAGTCCGATAGACGTACATATCATCATTATTCATAATAGGCTGCCTTTTAAATAAGGAAACTCTCTTTACTTAATCACTGAGCTGGTAAAACGCACGATGCGCATTCCGAATATTTATGTTGATCAGCCTCTCGAAGCATCCTCTAATACCGTAATCGAGGGCCAAGCAGCGCAGCACCTTTTAAAAGTGCTTAGAATGAAAGCTGGTGACCAGCTTAGGCTTTTTAATGGCGACGGTAAGTTCTACCCCGCTACCATTCAGGAAACTAGCAAAAAGTCTTTCGCTACTAGTATCGGCATCGCTGAAAATGCTGTCAGTGAATCTAAACTTAAGACCCATATCGGCCAGGTCATGTCTCGGGGTGACCGAATGGACTACGCCATCCAAAAGAGTACTGAGATGGGCGTTAATGCGATTACACCCTTAGATAGTGAGCGCTGCGAATTGCGCCTTAACAATGAACGTGCAAGCAAACGTGTTCAGCACTGGCAACAGGTTGCAATTAGCGCTGCTGAACAATGTGGGCGCGCAACGGTGCCGACCGTCCATCCGATATTGAATGTCGATGACTGGGTTCAGCAACAATCATCTAAGGGCTTGTCTTTGGTTTTACACCACAGAGACCGCCAACGTTTATCTGATATCTCCCCCGCCCCTGGCCATGTCAATATTCTTATTGGTCCTGAAGGGGGGTTAAGTGAAGCTGAAATCAGCATGGCCTGTGATAATAAGTTTATCCCAAGCACCTTCGGCCCAAGAGTATTGCGTACAGAAACAGCCCCTGTAGCGTGCCTGGCATTGCTTCAGTGGCTCTGGGGGGACTTTAATACCTAAGCTGCTCTAGCCAAGTGAAAGATTAAAAATACTCAGATTAGACTCAAGATTACTTAAGCTTTTATTCCTTTAACACTGTGGAATCAACACAATGAACACATTCCAGAACCTCCGCCAAAAGCACAGCTGGTTTTTACCTGTCATTATCCTAGCGGTGGCAGCCTTGATCATTTTTGCGCTCGTCGTTTCTAAGCCCAAACCACCCAAAAAAGAAACAAAAGAAAAGGAATGGCTAGTATCAAGCATCATACTTAAGGAAACCCAGGCGCAGCCTCAAGTCGAACTATTGGCACGGGTTGAATCGCCTTTCGACTCAACATTAAGCGCTGCGATCACTGCCGACGTAATGCAAGTTCCAGTGCGAGAAGGAATTAGCGTAAAAATGGGCGACCTACTGGTCCAACTCGATGCTCGCGAAATCGAACTTACCCTGGCACAGCGGCAAGCTGATATTAATGAGCTAGATGCTCTAATCGATGCAGAGAAGCTACGCTTTAAAACCGATCAGGATTCTCTGGTTGAAGAAAAACGATTACTAGAAATTGCCGAGCAAGCACTGGCCCGTCAGGCAAAACTAAAAGCTTCTAACCTGGTCGCACAGGAACGCTACGATAGTGCCGAGTCTAGCCGTGCTCAGCAAGCTTTATCCGTCAATGCCCGAAAGCTAAATATTGCCGACCACCCTAATCGTTTAAAGCAGCTTCAAGCTAAAAAAGTACGAGCCCTCACCTTGCTGAAAGACGCAGAAATCGATGCTGAGCGCGCTCAGATCAGAGCCCCTTTTGACGGTATTGTCACAAGTGTTAAGGTCGCTCCGGGTGAGCGAATACAAATGGGACAAGCACTGGTTTCTCTCTACGACCGAAAGAATATGGAGCTCCGCGCTCAAGTACCCGACAAATATCTGGCACTTATTAGTGATGCACTGCAACAGGGTATCAACATCCAAGCCACGGCACTTAGCCATCAATCAGAAATACCATTACAACTTCTGCGCTTATCTGGCCAGGCAAGTCTCAGCAATGGCGGTGTCGATGCTCTATTTAGACCTGCTAGCGAAGAGCATAACTTGATTCTAAACAAAGCATTACGATTACGCATTGATATGCCAGCACTAACAAACGTATTCACTCTACCCGTGTCGGCAATCTATGGAACAAATCGAATTTATCGTATTGAGGAGGGACGGCTTCAATCGCTAAATATTGAAGTATTAGGAAAACAGCTTTTAAGTCTTAGCACGAATTCTGCAAATGAAGAGACTCTTCAAGACAGAGTCATTATTCGTAGTAAGCATCTAGGCGATGGCGATAAGGTCACAACAACCCAGCTCCCCAATGCAATTTCCGGTCTAAAAGTTAAAGAGCGTAGCTAAGAATGAGCATTGTAAATCACGAACAAAACCCAGGTGATCACCGCTCAGATTTAATTGGCCGCTTTGCTCAACATAAAGTAGCAGCCAACCTGCTCATGCTGATTATGCTGCTTGCAGGTGCGGTATCACTAATCAAACTTAACACTCAGTTCTTACCAAACTTCGAACCCGACTACGTCATCGTCCGCGTTACCTGGCCAGGTGCCAGTGCAGAAGATGTGGCCAAGTCGATTGTCACACCGCTAGAACAGCAGTTGCGCAATCTAGATTACGTGAAAGAAATGCGTTCGACGTCTTATCAAAGCGCTGGCGTCATCGTCCTGGAATATGATGAAGGCAGTGATATGGGCTTGGCCCTCGACCAAGTTAAAGAATACGTTGACCTGGTAAGAAACCTTCCCTCTGATTCTGAAACGCCCGAAGTATCAAAAGTTTCGTTAAATGAGGACGTTGCAACCATCATTCTTTCTTCGGATGGCACATTAGAAGAACTACGCCCACTTGCCTACCAGTATGAAAGAGAACTACTAGACAGAGGCGTTGCAAAAGTCGAGTTTATTGGCCTGCCATCTCAAGAGATAGCCATTCAGGTTGATAGCAAACAGATCAGCGCATTAAAAATGTCACTTCCCCAACTCGGCCAGCAAATACTCAATGCCAGTCAGGATATCCCAGCAGGTACCAGCGGAAAAAGTGAAGCAGCCAAAGAACTTAGAAGCATTGAACAGCGAAGAAGTGAAAGTGGCTTTGAACAGCTGGCCATACTAAGCGGAAGTTCTGCCGAACCCATTAAGCTCGAAGACATCGCGGTGGTGCAACAACGTAATAAAGACAATCAAATAGAGGTCTTTTATCAAAACAGGCCTGCTGTTTTGTTACGAGTTCTTCGCACCCAGTCTTCCGACACTTTGAAAGCAGCTGAGACTCTTAATAACTGGTTGGCTGACACAAAGCCCCTACTCCCTCAAACTGTTCAGTTACACGCTTATAATGAAGCCTACGTACTAATTGAGGACCGTATTAACCTGCTAATCAAAAACGGCCTAGGCGGCTTGATTCTAGTGGTCAGCATCCTATTCATATTCCTCAATGGTCGTGTGGCCTTTTGGGTTGCTGTCGGTATCCCAATATCATTTATGGGCACACTTGCAATACTCTACCTCGTTGGCGGCAGTATCAACATGGTCAGCATGTTCGCGCTAATCATGGCGCTGGGCATCATTGTCGATGATGCAATTGTTGTAGGCGAAGATGCCCTCACTCACTATAGCAAAGGTGAAAACCCTCTACGTGCTGCTGAAGGCGGTGCTCGCAGGATGTTCGTGCCAGTCTTATCTTCTTCGCTGACAACCGTTTCTGCCTTCCTGCCATTGATGCTCATTAGCGGCATTATCGGCAACATTCTGTTCGACATTCCACTAGTAATTATCTGTGTCATTATCGCCTCTGTAATTGAGTGCT
Source organism: Oleiphilus sp. HI0043 (assembly GCF_001634935.1). NCBI lineage: Bacteria > Pseudomonadati > Pseudomonadota > Gammaproteobacteria > Oceanospirillales > Oleiphilaceae > Oleiphilus > Oleiphilus sp. HI0043. Next base: position 8,207 of record NZ_LWEY01001234.1, read on the forward strand.
TTCTCGTCTTACCAGGTCATTTAAATCATTCCTTTAAGCGCTCCTTTAAAGCCAATGCAGCGGGTTCATATCGGGAAAAAATCGATCAAGGTTTTAATCGCTTTCGGGATAATTTCTTCCGCCCTTTATCCGAAAAATCGATCGAGAATCGAGGCGTTATTCTTTGTCTATCCGTCGCGATCCTGGCTGTCAGTATCACTCTGATTGCCTCGGGCCGGGTCAAGTCAGACTTCTTCCCCCAACCTGAAAGCCATATATTACTTGGCAACGTTAAGTTTGCTTCAGGAACACCGCCTGAAAAAGTACGCGAGTTCGGCCTTCACATGGAGCAAGCCTTGCAACAAGCCGATGCAAAATTCGCCAAGGAACAACGCATGGGCGATGCTGATAGCCTGGTCGTTCATAGTGTTCTTAGGATTAACCAGGCCAGCTTCGATGGTGGCCAGAACTACTCCACGGGTGAACAATATGCTTCCGTTCACGTAGAACTTTTAACACCAGACGCTCGCGATATAAGAAACCCCGAATTTATTGAAGCCTGGAACGATTTCATCGACCAACCCGATGGCGTAGAGCAGCTGAGCATATCTAGCCCACGAGGTGGTCCACCGGGTAAAGACGTCGATATATTCCTCACTGGGCAAGCGACTTCGGTACTCAAACAAGCGGGTGAGGACCTGGCGACCAAGCTAAAAACCTATGTCGGCGTGCGTGATATCCAAGACGACCTACCCTTTGGTAAAAACCAATTTATCTACTCACTTACGCCTCTGGGAGAAGCGCTTGGCTTCACCGTCTCGGATGTTGGCAGACAATTACGAGCGGCCTTCGACGGCCAGCTTTTACAAGTATTCTATGACGAGAATGAAGAGATCGAGGTTCGGATTATTCTTCCCGATGAAGAGCGCAACTACTCTCGTATTCTCGACAACTTCCCTCTCGTTACACCCTCTGGTGATATTGCTCAGCTAAGCAATGTCGTCACCTTGACCCATAGAAAAGGCTTAGAACTGGTTAGGCATACTGAAGGTAAGCTTGGTCTGCACGTCACCGCCAGCGTTAACCCCGACTTAAATAATGCCAACCAGATAATCGCCGAGCTACAAGAAGAGTTTTTACCTAATCTGTCCATCGAGTACGGTATTAAAATAGACTTGAAAGGCAGGGCTGAAGAACAAGCCCAGACCGGCAAAGATATGATGCTAGGCGCAGCCATAGGCTTTACCTTAATCTATATTATCCTGGCGTGGGTATTTGGTTCCTACTCTTGGCCTGTCGCAGTATTGCTTGCGATCCCTCTTGGAATATCGGGTGCGATACTGGGTCACTGGCTGCTAGGCATTGACCTAACCATGCTCTCTTGGTTTGGCTTTTTTGGCCTATCAGGCATCGTTATCAATGATGCGATAATATTGGTCACCTTCTATCGAGAGTTACGAGAACAAGGCCAGCCCGCCAAACAGGCTATTGTCGATGCTTCATGCCTGCGACTCAGAGCGGTTATGCTGACCTCTTTGACGACTGTTGCTGGCTTATTACCGCTTCTGTTTGAAACCTCACTTCAAGCTCAGTTCCTGATCCCTATGGCTGTCAGTATTTCATTTGGCCTGGCATATGCGACGATTCTTATCTTGTTTGTTATTCCAGCTTTAATTTCGCTTATTGAAGAGTTTAAAGATAAGCGAGCCGCTAAATAGAAAGTATTGGATATTTTAATTGCATAAAAAAGTCCGGCCCCATCATTAGGGCCGGGCTTTTCTTTTCCCTTCAGTTCAGCTCAAATACTTAAACCGAACTAAGTCTCTTAGAGCCTATTCAGGACTAAGACAAATCATTCGATAAGTTATTTAATCGAGCTTGACAGTCTTCGTGAGAATTCATCTGAGCAGAATCACCATCAACCGCTATATCCTCTAACGACTGGTCCGTATCCCATGTACGTGACTCTCCGGTATAGGACAGGCTAAAAATGTTTCGGCTACTATCTTGACCACGACTAATCAATGTAAAGTCAAAACCACCTAATACATTAAGGATAAGACGACGATCATCAATAGCGGTCCATTCTCCCGCATCGAATAATGCACCATCCGTTTCTAAACTACCGTCATTACCTTCATCCGAAAACTGGCCGTCAAAGGCGCCGTCTTCAGAATAGCGAATACACAGCTTCAACTCACCAGTACCGGTTAAGTTCTCATCTTCTTCAAACAAAATGAGCGCAGCACCTTCAACATTATCTTCGTCATCACTGTATTCAACAAACAATTCCTTGCCTGCTAAGTCGCCAAACGTCACGCCGCCCGTGACACTGACACCATCATAGTCAATTGTACCAGCAGAGAAGTCGACACCCACTAAGGTGCTAAAATCTACGTCTGTCCCGTCGCCAATTGCATCATATAGCGGACCACCAACATCCAGCGCTTCATCAATAGCATCGTCGATTAGAGCCGAATCCTCATCATTGATCATCTGAGTCACGACCATTTCAACACCGATCATTCTAGCGCGAATACTATCAGCATCGACCGCATCTGGGTCACTCGGACTTGAGGGGATCGCAGCATTAACCAAGCCAAGAATATCCGCCACATCGGTTAAAGCTGCCGTTCTTTCTGCACCGCTTATTTGGTTAGAAATTGAATCATCGTCTTCATTGTCATTATAAGTGTCAATAATTTGCTGATTAACCGCATCAAATACCGAAGCAATCATCGTTGAATCAATTGCAGAACTACCCGCTAATTGGTCAGCGAATTGCTCATATATAAAGGTTGAAGAGCTATCTGGAAAGAAGCTTTCTTCACCAAATACGTCATACTTTTCCTCAAAAACATCTGCAAAGATGACTGCAATCTTATGTAATAAATAGGCTTTATTTGCAGCCTCGGAGTTAAAGTCAGAGCCTGATAAGAAGTCGTCATCAAGTAAACTCGGATCAGAAATCAAATTCCCTAGGGTCGCACTCCCCCCTTCAACCATCACAGAGCTTAAAGGCGTAATCATCTGATCAGGAATTTTCCCATCAACTTCAGGTGAAACGCGTGCAGATAGTTCACCAATGAAAGGTTCGCCCGTAAAGATGTCAAACCCGCCATAGGTTCTAAGCACCACTTCGTCTGGAACATCACCTTTTAGCTGCAAGCAATATTTTTCTGTCGCAGCTGATTCACAATAGTTAGTTGTACCGTCACTCGATGTAGTAAAGAACCCTTCACTATCTGTCGTAGCTGAAGGCTCACCAGCATTTTGTCGCCCATCTTCATTGATATCAGCATAAACAGTTGCACCAGCTAGGTACCCATCAATTGCTACCCCAGATATTGACGTTCTTTCTACAGGTGAACCATTATCAGGGTGGTCAGGACTACTACAACCAGAGGCAATTGCTACCGCCGCAGAGAGTGCCGCAATCTTAAATCCCTTACTTGCGCTTAGATAACTATGTTCGTTTTTAATTCCCATCTTTCACTCTCCTAAAATTTTTCTTCAATACCAATGTTAAAGCCAATATAACGAGGAACTTCTTGACCGTCATGCTCGATCGTATCCAAGCTACCTGATAGATCTAGGTTAACCATTCCAAATAAAGTGGTACCTACCCCTAATGTTGTTAGCTCACTCCCAACCAGGTTCTTGGCAGCACCAAGTCTAAGTGTCGGAATAATGTAACTGTTCGGGAAATAGCTTACTGAGCCACTTAATATCTGACTTTCACGTCCAACTAGACTAAAGGCAGAATTAACATCATATGCACCTGAAATTAAAAACTGACGGTCTTCTGTAAAAAAAGCACCTTCAATAGTAGTTTGAGCATTTAAGACGGCGGTTTCTTTCAGAGAAATCTCATCCGAAAATGCCTGAGCAGCCAAACAGTTTTTCTGACGTAAGCCGCTCAAAGAGCCACAATTAACGCCAATTTCGCCATACTCAAGCTCAGGCTCATTAATATTGGCAATGGTCAAACCTACCTGCCCGTTTGGAAAGGTCCATATTGCTCCGACATCAACACCTACCGCGGTAACCGTCGCGTTATTTTCTTCAAACTCATCCATAACGACATCCATGATGTCATCATCTGAATCGTCTGCAACACCTTCAAACGAAACAACCTGTTTATTCAAGACCGCATGATAAACGTTTACATTGACGCCACCATACAGCTTTGAATCCAACACCGGTGGTTGCCATACTTCTCGGCTATAGCCGACGGTACCCGTTACAAGACCTGCAGCTTTTACGTATAAAGAGCTATCGGTCGATAAACTCACGTCGCTACCTGAATTCTGTATTTCCATCGGCGCATCTAAAAAGATAATATCTGTTAGCAAACCCGCACTAACATTTAGACCAACAACACCACCAAGAAAATCACTGCGAACAGCAATTGGAGCTAAAGGTGCCTCAAACCCTAGGTTCCAGGCAATATTCATTTTCTCGCCTAAAACGGGTAGCAAGGCGTCAAATTTATCTTTTGCGTCCAAAGCTTGATCAAGTGTTAGATTCTCGCTATCCAGAATTTCCTCAAGCTCTTCAATATCATCTTCAACGTTATTTAAGTCGCCTAACTCTAAACCAAAGCCTAGTGAGCTAAAGTAGCCTAAGCGAAGGCTTTCTTCATCGCCAACCAACAACTCTCCCGAAGCAGGATTATTCCCCAACGCTAATAATGAATTAGGATTAGTAGTTTTACCTAAGGTTAGAATCGCCCCCGGCTGATGCCCTTGATATCCTGCAACTGCATTGACTGCACCACCAAATAAGACCGCAAGTGCGATACCTTTAACCAGTTTACTTTTTTGTATGCTCTTCTGCTTCATGCTCATTATCCTTCGCTATTCACACAACCTATCCGATTTAACCGCTTTCTACTCGTCTGTCATACCTGTTATTATTAGACGGAACAACCCGGCAAGTTAAACACCCCAATTTTCTCTTTTGCTTTTGTCGCTTTCGCACGCTAGCCCTAAAGATAGTTCAAACAAGGCTTCATTCAACTATTGATTTGTTTCGCCTTGATTAAGTCTCGTAACAAAACATTATCGAAACTTTTATTGATGTCTTGATGAAGTTTGTCTGCGATGTCGCTAACTTCTGGTGAAAGCTTGATATGCTTATATTTCCACATACTTTCATGCCCTCTCAAAGCCCGTAATATTTGAGCTACACTAATCTGATCTGTGGAATGGCCTGGCACTAACATATCGGCCTTTTCACCCGCAACAATAAGTAGGCCGCCTGCAATCAACTTATCGATAATTTTTCGGCTCGCAACCGCTGGGATCGTATGTAGATGTTCGATATCTACTTGAAGAACCGGACTTTCTGTTGACTCAAACCTACGTGCAATATTCACCATAATATCGAGCCCAACTTTTTCGCTGACCTCCGGAGAAGGATCTAACTCCTGCTCCTTTGTGATATGGCTTTCATGTTGGTGATAAAACGCAATACTCGACCCTAGCAGTAAAATTAGCCAGTTTACGTACAACCAAATCAGTAACAAAATACCGACGGCAAAACCGGAATAGATCGCATCGTACTTAGACGAATTTACGACGAAGGCCGTAAAGAGAATGCTTGAAGCCTGCCACGCACTTCCACCCACGACACCGCCCACCAAAGCACTTTTAAAGTTAACTCGAGTATTTGGCATTAGAATATAAAACATGGTAAATGTCAGAATAATCATAAAGAAAGGCATCAGTTTGGTCATCATTAAGATCACCGTGCCAAAGGGTTCAATTGAAGCGATACTTTGAACCAGGCTGGAATTCATTGTTGACGCGGTTAGACTAATAGCAGCAACCACCAAGACTGGACCAACCAGCACAACGATCAGGTAGTTACTGAAACGCTGCCCCAAGGAACGCAATTCCGGTGCGAACCAAATCGTATTAAATGCCTTTTCTATCTTCTGGATTAGGGAGATAACCGTATAGAACAATATAATAAAACCAAGAAAGCCCAGTACACCAACCTTCATATTATCGACGAAGGACAAAACACTATTATGTATTTCGATGCCTTTAGCCCCCATCGGTTCAAGGAAGCTATAGAGCATCGGGGTAAAACGGTCTTGTACATTGAAAGCTTTCAAAACTGAAAAGCTCAAGGCCAGCATAGGGACAATCGAAAGAATCGTCGTATAAACAAGACTCATTGCGTGAAGCGTTATTTGCCCGGTAGCGATATCACGGATCACAACATAAAGAATTCGAAGGGCGTCCCGAAGCAAAGACATAAGGGGATTCATTGAGGGCTTTGGTGAGGCTAAAAGCCAGGCTTCAGCGTCCTTCCATTGATCTAGCAAGTTTTTCAAAATGACCTACCCTGTCGTGACAGCATCAATCTCACAAATCAAAGCAGCTAAGCCAGAGATTACCTCTTCCGCAAGTAAACCCGGAGCTTCACCTAGATCTATTTTATGCTGAAGATCAGCAGCCTTCGCCGATAGAGATGACGCTCTGATATTCCCGGCACTGCCTTTCAAGCCGTGAGCAAGGCGTGACATTAACTCTGTATCGCCCTGCTGCTGAGCATTTAGAAACTCTTCTTCAAACGTCACAAAGCTACCTTTGAAAGAGGACAATACCTGCTTAACAATATCCATATTGTTCATAAAAGTTTCTGTTAGCTTGTCCATGTCGATGCATTGGCTCTCGCTAGTTTGATCACTCATTGTCTATTGAACTCCATTCTTCATTGATACAAAGCCATATCTCGAAAAAAGCGGTATACTTGAGGCTGTGAAACTTACATTGATACATTGTTCTATTTTTAAGATTAGCAGACATTATCACAGACACATACTCGATAACGACTTTCAGGCTTTCACCCGTACCTCGATAAAAGAAATGGCCTCAATATTAAAGTAAGTTATTGGTTTTCATATACAAATATACCGATCCAACACCACTATTTATGTATAAGTTTTTTGAAAAGCTGGTAGAGCCGTTTCCTCCCGAGCATCCGGAACAACCACCTAAGGGTTTATTCGACTTTTGTGTGTACTATACACAAGGAATATTCCCCTTACTTTTTATCATGGGCGGGCTCACTGCCTTAATTTCCATCATGGAAGTTACGCTGTTTGGTTTCCTCGGACAGCTGGTAGACTGGCTGTCGAACAAAACACCTCAAACACTTTGGCAAGATGAAGGGAATACCCTTATTGCTCTAGGTGCAGTGATTCTTTTCGTCATTCCTCTTACTGTTTTGCTTCACTCAACCGTTATTCACCAAGCCTTGTTGGGCAACTATCCAATGCGAATTAGATGGTTAGCTCATCGGTACTTGCTTGGTCAAAGCTTTTCTTTTTACCAAGATGAGTTCGCTGGCCGCATAGCAACCAAAGTGATGCAGACTGCGCTTTCGGTTCGCGAAACCGTAATGAAGCTGCTCGATGTACTGCTCTACGTCAGTATTTATTTCATAGGTATGACTAGCGTCGTCACAGCGAGTGATGCCAGATTAAGCATTCCTCTTTTAATTTGGCTACTTTGCTATGGCTCCAGCCTTTATTACTTCATCCCTAAACTTCGTGATATTTCTACTCGTCAGGCAGATGCGCGCTCCAGCATGGTCGGAGCTGTGGTAGACAGCTACACCAACATTGAAACAGTGAAACTCTTCTCTCATAGCCAGCGTGAAGCAGAGTATGCAAAACGAACAATGGGCGACTTCCTTGAAACCGTTCACCCTCAAATGCGCTTGGTCACCCGGCTCAATGTGACAGTATGGGTATTGAATTCCCTCCTGTTATTCTCGATCTCATCTCTTTCAATCTGGCTTTGGATAAACGAAACCATTTCGACTGGAGCCATAGCTGTTGCGATTGCGCTAGCACTCAGGCTCAATGGCATGTCCCAATGGATTATGTGGGAAGTGTCCAGCCTGTTCGAGAATATCGGTTCAGTACAAGACGGTATCAGCACACTTTCAAAAGAACGAGCCGTGCTTGACTCAGACAATGCCAAAGCGCTTGAACTAAGCGATGGTAATATTGATTTTCAGAGGATTTCGTTTGAATACGAATCTGGCCGTCCGGTTATCAGCGAGCTTGATTTGCATATAAAAGCTGGCGAAAAAATTGGTCTGGTTGGCCGCTCAGGTGCTGGAAAGTCAACTCTGGTAAACCTCTTACTTAGATTCTACGACCTTTCTTCGGGCAACATCAGAATTGACGGGCAAGCTATTGCTGACATTAAACAAGAGAGCCTGCGCGAGCATATCGGCATGGTGACCCAAGATACTTCCCTGCTTCACCGCTCTGTGCGCGATAACATCCTTTATGGAAATCCCGAAGCCTCTGACGATGATCTGATCCGTGCAGCCAAACAAGCCCATGCTCACGAATTCATTCAAGAACTAAGTGACCTGGACGGACGACAGGGCTATGACGCTCATGTAGGCGAGCGTGGCGTGAAGCTTTCTGGCGGTCAGCGTCAGCGTATTGCGATTGCCCGAGTCTTATTGAAGAACGCCCCAATACTTGTTCTGGATGAAGCCACGTCTGCTTTGGATTCGGAAGTCGAAGCTGCGATTCAACAAAGTTTATATACCTTAATGGAAGGCAAGACAGTCATTGCGATCGCTCATCGCTTATCTACCATCGCCGCACTAGACAGACTGATCGTATTAGACGAAGGCAAGATTGCCGAGCAAGGCAGCCACACAGAGCTACTTGCCCAAAACGGTATTTATGCGCAACTTTGGGCTCGACAGTCGGGTGGTTTTATCGGAGATTAAAACTTTGGGGTCAGAGTAAAAACTATTATTTTTACTCTGACCCCAAATCTTGCCTTAACCAAACACCACTGTTTTATTTTCGTGGATAATAACCCTCTCTTCCAGGTGCAAACGCAAACCTCGTGCTAATACATTCTTCTCGGCATCTTTACCTAAGCGAACCATATCTTCTATCGTATTACTGTGACTAATACGAATCACATCCTGGTCGATAATAGGCCCTTCGTCCAAATCTTGAGTGACATAGTGACAGGTTGCACCAATCAATTTCACGCCTCTGTCATAAGCTTGATGGTAAGGCTTTGCCCCAGCAAATGAAGGTAAGAAGCTATGATGAATATTGATCACGCGTCCTGCATATGTCTCACACAGGTCAGCAGGTAAAATCTGCATATAGCGAGCAAGTACCACCAAGTCGGTCTGGTATTCATCCACCAAGCTACTAACCTGGTCGAAAGCAGCTTGTTTGTTTTGTGGGTCTACCGGCACATGGTGATAAGGAATATCGTGCCATTCAACCATACGGCGTAAATCATCGTGATTGGATATCACTGCCACAATTTCCGCATCCAGCTCATTGCTGTGCCAGCGATGTAGTAGATCCGCTAAACAATGGGATTCCTTTGAAGCCATCAACACGACGCGTTTCTTAGTATTAGAATCGCTAATACTCCATGACATGGAAAACTCTTTGGCAATGGGTTCAAACACTGTTTTGAAGTTTTCCAGATCAAAAGGAATCGAACTCGCCTTGATCTCATTGCGCATAAAAAACCAGCCGTTCTTCTGGTCGGCATGGTAACTCGCTTCAGTGATCCAACCATTATAAGTTGCCAGAAAGTTACTGACTTTTGCGACTATACCAGTACGGTCAGGGCAAGAAACGACAAGACGATAGGTTTGTTCCATAATATTTTACTGCTTCCACAATCGTTTAAGGACTAATTTGTATTCAGACATAGGCGCTCAAAATAAAAAAGAGAGCCACGAAGACTCTCTTTATTATAGATAGGTCTGAGATAATTCAAGCTTATCTCTTATTCAGACTTTGCCGCAATGATCTTCGCCTGCCATTCTTTTGGCGCAGTCTGGTGAACTGAAATACCCTGACTATCAACGGCAACTGATACTGGCATGTCAACCACATCAAATTCATAAATAGCTTCCATACCTAGTTCAGGGAAGGCAACCACTTCAGCATTCTTGATTGCTTTTGACACCAAGTAAGCCGCGCCACCCACTGCCATCAAGTATACTGATCCGTATTCTTTAATCGCATCAATCGCCACCTGGCCACGCTCGGCTTTACCGATCATGCCCATCAGGCCAGTTTCTTTAAGAATGGTATGTGTAAATTTATCCATACGTGTTGCCGTAGTCGGGCCAGCAGGGCCAACAACTTCCTCACGAACCGGATCAACAGGCCCAACGTAGTATATAAAGCGGCCTTTCAAATCTACTGGCAGCTCTTCACCATTGGCTAGCATCTCAGTCATTTTCTTATGAGCTGCATCGCGGCCAGTCAGCATTTTACCTGAAAGCAAAACCGTATCGCCCGGCTTAAGGTCGGCGACGTCTTCTTTAGTCACGTTATTCAAATCAATGCGCTTAGCACTGTCGCCAGCTTCCCAAGTAATCTCAGGCCAGTCTTCAAGACTTGGAGGTGTTTGCAATGCCGGGCCGGAGCCATCTAACACAAAGTGAGCATGACGTGTGGCAGCACAGTTTGGAATCATTACGACAGGCAATGATGCAGCATGCGTTGGATAGTCGTTAATTTTTACGTCCATAACCGTTGTTAAGCCACCAAGGCCTTGAGCACCGATACCCAGGTCGTTGACCTTATCCATAATCTCTAAACGTAACTCTTCAACACGATTTTGAGGGCCACGCTTACGAAGCTCATGAATATCAATCGGCTCCATCAAAGCTTCTTTCGCCATCACGGCAGCTTTTTCAGCTGTACCACCGATGCCTATACCCAACATGCCTGGCGGGCACCAGCCAGCGCCCATCGTAGGAACCGTTTTCAGAACCCAGTCAACAATACTGTCACTAGGGTTCAACATCGCCATTTTTGACTTATTCTCGGAACCACCGCCTTTTGCAGCAACTTGGACGTCGACAGTGTTGCCTTCGACAATCTCATAGTGGATCACAGCAGGTGTATTGTCTTTAGTATTCTTACGAGCGCCGGCAGGGTCATCTAGGATTGAAGCACGTAAGACGTTATCTGGATGAGTGTAAGCACGACGTACACCTTCATTTATCATATCAGTCAGGCTTAATTCAGCATCCCACTGCACATCCATACCGACTTTAACGAATACAGTCACGATACCGGTATCCTGACAAATTGGTCGCTTACCTTCTGCACACATACGTGAATTGATGAGTATTTGTGCCATTGCATCTTTAGCAGCTTGGGAGTCTTCTTTTAAATACGCTTCATGGACGGCATCAATAAAGTCTTTTGGGTGATAGTAGGAGATAAACTGCAGGGCATCTGCAACGCTATCAATTAAATCTGCTTGACGAATTGTGGTCATAGTCACTCTCTAACGTTTTTCTTTAATTAATAAACTGCTGAGGCTCTTAAGCTTTTGGCCAGGCCCATGTTGTGTTTATCAATTAATACATGGCTGATCACCCACTCATCTTCTGAGCGATCAATTATTGGGGTACTGAATTGTACTCTGATTGAAGATGAGTTTGTAGTCACACCTACAAAGCTTAAACGACGGTTAAATTCGTTACAGCTACTAAGCAAGTGCATCTAATTCTTTGCGCTAAAAAATTAGACAAATTGCTTTTTCGTGTCTACGTTTAATCTAGGTCAAAATTTTTAGGCCTGGTGGTGTGTGTTGCTGAATTTAAACAGATAAAACCAAGCAAGCATCCACCATCTAGCCACTACTTATTTGAGACAACGTTTAGGAAAGGTCTTATCCATGTATAAAAAAACCTTATTAAGTGTCGCGATTGCGTCAGCATTATCATTAACAGGCTGTCTGGACACTACTGATCCAGAAAACAACCCGAAAGAAAGAGATAACGAAAACTCACAGACGACCCCTCCGTCATCTGAGCAACAGGCGAATATTGAGCAGAACGAAAATAACCTCTACCCAGTATTTAACCCTGCTACCGGAGAGTTTCCTAAGCCAAATGACCTTTTACTACAAACAACGGATCCCGACGGTTCCTATGCTATCCCTGGTCTAGCCGAGAAAATTGCTGCAGGCACAGAAACACCACCTGAAGTCGCACTTGAGTATCTTAGTGGCGCATCCTTAACAGCCCCAATCGATATCGAAATTGGCCAAGGCATAGCAGGGTCCGACATAACAGATACGATAAACACAGATACGGTTATCGCAGAAAGCTTTATTAATGTTGGAGGCGCTCCTGTTCCTAACCCTGCCCAAAGCGTATTTCTGTTAGAACTAGAATATGCTGGTGGCGACCCTCTTAAAGGACTAGTCAACGAAGAATCCCCTACAGTTACTGACGCCATTACAGCAGCACAAGCCAGTGGTGGAGATTTATCGGCAGCAGGAGAACTTCTAGGAATAGCGGCTTCACCTAAGTATAGCGCTGAAGTCATTACCCGAGACAAAGTCGTTGGCGGCGAACGAGTAGAAACAAGTTACATACGAATCCAACCTTTAGAGCCTTTAAACCCTAACAAGCGCTACATTGTTGCACTGACCGATGAAATCAAAGATACCGAAGGAAAGTCTTTGATCAAACACCCTGGTATAGCCAACTATGCTGCCCTCGCTGATGAAAATCGAGAACCCGCCAACCCTCTCCTTGACGATGTGCAAGCTCAAATTGATTTCTGGGAAAAGGTTACCGCGAGCTATTTAGGCAACCTAACCAATGCGGCACGCCCAGATGATCAGCAATTAACTGAAGACAACATTGTTTTTACAAGTGGCTTTACCACTTCTAATGACACAAAAGTTGTCGACTATATGGTAGACCCTACCGAGTGGGCAACGAATACGGTTAAGACTCTTGTGACAACTGGCGCAGCAAAAGCGGCAGTTGATGCCGGCGCAGAAGATTATGCAACCATTAAAGGCGCTGTTGATACAGCAATCAGCAACTGGACCGCAGAGAGCTTCAATCCAGCTTTAGCAGGGTGTGATACCTATCCTGCTGGCGATGCACGCTTTGCATGCGCCGGTACCGGTATGATCACTGCAGCAAAAGCAGGTGGAATGTCTTTTCCTGAGCCCGCAGCCGATGATAGCGTAGCTTTCGACACACCGCGAGACCTAAGAACAGTATCAGCATTTATTACCGATGCAATCGCTCCAGTAGGTGCCGTAAACATTTCTGAAGGCTCCTTGACGATTCCTTACTATTCAGGTGTACCTGATACACGAGGCGTAAGCGATGGAACCGAAGCGAGACTTGTAGGCGAATGGTGGAAAGCAGATTCAACCTTAGCCACTCAAATAAATACTGCTTTTAACCTAGAGGCACTTGGCGCAGCTCTGCCACAAGCGACGACATCAAATGTTGTGAATCATTTGTTTCCGTTCCCAGCAAAGAACTCTACAGAAGAAATACCGGTATTAGCAATCTTCCCGGCAGATGACTCGAATATGCCGGCAGATGGTTATAAAACTGTTATTTACCAGCATGGTATTACAACTGATCGAAGTGTTGCCCTAGCACTCGGTAGCGCCATTGTTGCGAACAGCGGTGGAACCGTTGCGGTACTCGCGATTGATCAACCACTTCATGGTATTGATGCGATTTCTGAAGAAGGCCGCCTGGCATACGCAGCACAATTCCTTGCTGGTGGTCAGCTAGCTGGTTTCCCAGAGTCATTAGCTCCTGGCGATACCAATAATCAAGCTTTAGTTGATGGCACTCTTGCCACCACATTCGTGACAACATCATTAGACTCAGCGACAGTTATTGATGCGAGTGACGGTATTAGCGCCGCTGAAGCTGACCTGATTACTGAAACTTTTGCGGGAACCATCGCTGAAACAGTTGTAACCGGACAATTGCACGGCTCACTGATTGATATCACCGACGGAATCGACGGGACCGAAGCTGGCTATATTTCTGCTGCACTAAGCGGAGATCTTACCTACAATGTCGTAGCTGCTCAGTTAAACGGTACATTAATCGATATCACCGATGGCATTGACGGCACTGAAGATGCAACCATCAATGGCACAATCACGGCCGCATTAGGCGATGCAAGCGGAAATCCAACGCTTGATGCGACTGTTCAAAACCTTACAGCCCTAGAAGCAGCAGCTTCAAGCCTCCAAAGCTTACAGCTTGCGGCACAAGGTCTTGGCTTAATGCAGAATACTATTGAAAACGGTGCTAGCCAGATCCCTGGTCTAGGACAAGGTTCTGCCGATGAGCGTCACTTTGGCTTTGGCGGCGGTGTTACCAACGTTGTACCGATGGATTTCGCTGACGGCACCGTGGGCAGCTCCTCATCAGACCCTATCGATTGCTCCAACACGGGTTCTGGTGCATTCACGATTAACCCACTTAGCTTCCTAACTAGCCGTGATAACTTTAGACAGCACATGTCTGACTTAATGACTCTGCGTCTGTCTATTCCAACCATGGATATCGATGGAATAGATGATAACGGGCCAGAAGGTGATGGCTTTGACTTAAACGGAGACGATGTTCACTTTATTGCTCACTCTTTAGGTACCTTTAACGGCATTCCATTTGTCGAAATCGCGAACCAAACCAGTAGAACTGAAGATAACATTGTGTCTGCAAACTTTTTAACGCCAGGTGGCAACATTGCACGACTAGCAGAGAATTCCCCAGTATTTGCGCCGGGTATACTGCTAGCATTGCAATCTGCTGCTGGTTTGCAAAGAGGCGATGCAGACCTTGAGACCTTCCTTAACGTTCTTCAAGCGTCATTTGACTCTTTTGATCCAATTAACTTTGTAGGCAACTTGAGTAGCACCACTTCTACAACCAAAGCCTTATTTAGCGAAGTGGTTGGCGATGTATTTATTCCAAATAATGCATCTCCCGCTGTCGACGTTGTACAACCAGCGAATATCGGCTGCAACGCAAACCCATACGCCGGCATCTCGCTTGGTGAAGGTACAGCGGCTCCTCTAGCAGGGACAAGTCCACTGCAAACTGCTTCCGGTGCTGTAAGCATTGGAGACTCAACTGATGAAGCAAGCATTAACTTCATTCGTTTTGAGAGTGACAGTGGTGCTCTACACACGACCCCTGCAGCGGCAGCTTCCTCTGCTGAGGCACCTGCTTTTGCAGAGTTTGTTACACAAGCAGCATCTTTCGTATTAAATGACGGTGAAGAAATCACTGTTGGGGATAGTGACCTGATAGTCGACGCCGAATAAAATGTAAGGAAACTAAAAGCCTCCGGCCTAACACCCGGAGGTTTTTTTTGCCCTTAAACCTCATCACTAATTGAGCTAGCTCAACCCCCTCTTCCCAAACTCAAGTCATACTAAGCACGTCCAAACTCAATACCAGCCCGACTTCAAAGCCAAAAAGCCGGGAGTGCGCATTTGGAAATTGCTGACGTCTTACTCGACATCCTTATCATTCTTGTTGTCGCCAGGGTGCTTGGCGATATTTCTCGCTATTTTGGCGCACCGAGTGTTATTGGCGAACTCTGCGCTGGCATTTTGATTGGCCCGAGCTTATTCGCATGGGTAGAGGTCAACGAGATTATATTTTTCTGGGCGAAATTGGCGTCATTCTATTGCTGTTTGACATAGGATTGGAGACTGACCTAGGGAAGCTTGTATCCTCAGGCAAAAGTCTACTGTCGTGGCGCTAGGAGGCTTTATCGCGCCCTTTCTTGGTGGCTTTGCGGCAAGTTACTGGTACTTTGAACTATCACTACTTGTATCACTGTTTATCGGCGGAACCTTAACCGCCACCAGCATTGGCATCACCATTCGAACACTTTCAGATCTTAACCGACACCAAAGCGACGAAGGACAGGTAACATTGGGCGCCGCCGTACTCGATGATATTCTCGGCGTAATACTTCTTGCCCTACTCTATGACTTCTCAGTCAACGGCAATATCGACCTTATGAGCGCCGGTAGAGTTTTCTTATTTGTCGCGATATTTTTCTGCTTGGCTCCAATTCTCGCCAAGCTGTTTTCTCGAATTATCCAAATATTAGATAAAAGAATTAACGACCCAGGATTAATTCCAACCACTATTGTCGCATTAGTATTGTTCTTTGCCTGGCTCGCTCATTTATTTGGAGCCCCGGAATTACTCGGAGGCTTTGCCGCCGGACTAGCTTTATCGCGCCGCTTCTTTTTACCTTTCGGCATAGCGCTACATAGTTCACCCAAGTTCTCTCACAAAGTGGAAGTACAGATAAAACCCATCGTTCAACTATTCACACCAATATTCTTTGTATCCGTCGGTCTTTCGATGGATCTACGCTCGGTCGATTGGTCTTCATCATTCTTGTGGGAGTTTTCTTTAATATTACTTGTCTTGGCTATATGCACAAAGTTCGCCGGAGCCCTACTTATTAGCGAACCTCTAGCCAAACGTATCGTCATAGGAATGAGCATGGTGCCACGTGGCGAGGTTGGCCTGATATTCGCAGGCCTAGGTGCTTCTGCAAATATTTTTACAAATGAGGTCTATACAGCCTTAATCATGGTCATCGCCTACACTACCGTGCTATCACCTTTTTGGATAAAGCTCTATTACAAAAAATATGGACATTTATTGGGGGATATTGAAAAAACCAAAGGTAATACCGACTACGGCGCTACTTTCTTATAAATCCATCCAGAGCGCGCCAAACATTGATTACGTCTTAGGATAAGCCTGGTTAATTTCTTTAGTGGCTGCTCAAGCCCTTCTGTATAAGCAAAGGCATGTCGCTTAAGCTCCCCATTCTCCGATTGGGTAGTGATAGTATTGTTATATAAAGCGCTAAAAGCACCATTATCACCCGCACCTTTCGACATTACGAGTTCAAGTAAAAAAGCATGATAATCCTGATTGACTCGCTCAAGCACGGATATATTGGAAACAGTTTGTTCACCTAGCCCTAAAGAAATCCCACCCATTACAGATTCAGTACAACGATCGAACTCTTGACTTAGCGGCACCTGCTGATTGCTCTTTATTCCAAAATCTGAGTGTTCAAAAAATACATACGACTCCCTAGACTCTATCGAGCTAAGGTAGTCATCCATGAACGGACTACTTGAGCAGGCTAAAAGAGAGAGTGACATTAAAAGCAGAAGAATAATTCTAGAAATATGCACTGTGATCTCCTAAGCACTTAAATTAAGATATAACACAACCTAAAGCAGTTTGTTCTATTAAGTAAATAAAACCCTACCTGGCGGCCGTATTTGGAGAATAAAGGCTGAATATTTGTTTTAACTTGGGAAAACTTGTTAAGTTAGATCGACTTTTGATAACTAAGAAAGGATTGGTACCAGTGGGCGGACTCGAACCGCCACGTCCCGAAGGACAAGGGATTTTGAATCCCTCATGTCTACCAATTTCATCACACTGGCCCAGATGCGGCGCATTATACGCCATACAGAAAAATGATCAACCGCTATCAATGATTTTATTTATATTTACTCATGTAATTAGCAACTTACCTAAGAATAAAGCCGCAAGGAGAAACTAGCTAATTATCTTCAACTAACAATTTTAGCTCCAGAGTACCTATTTCCATATGCTCAATAGAAATAAGCTCTTCGTCACTTTCAATACTGGATGTTTGCCCAAGAATATCTCTGGTAGTGTTAACCAATAGAAATCGTTCACCACCATCCTTAGTAGAGTCAAGCTGAAAAAAGCCCTCTAAATAACCATGAGCGAGCCAAGTTTCAGAATGATACTTTAATAAGGGGCCCGTAAATATACGCAGTGGCTGCTTATCGCTATCCAAAGTAACTAACTGAGGAAAGAATACACCATTATCAATGCCAAAACGTTTATGACGCCGTACAAAGCTTCTTATGCTTAAAGCTTGCTTTTCTTTGGTTTGCGGTAAGCTCAACAACAAAAAACGACTATCGCCACCTGAAAACCGATAAGGTAGCTGATCTTCGTTCATTTCATAGTAGTGAGCTTTACCTAATTCAAGTTCGATAAAGTCAACATTTGGTAGTGTTTGGCAGCAAGTACTTGAGAAACCATCAAAGTAGTCATCAGAAGTAAAGTTTTTAGCAAACAAAGCCGCGGCAAAAGGGTCAGCGCTTTCAGGAAGGTCGGCACTGGCTGCGGACTTCTCCAAAACACTTGCTTCCGTAAATTCGATTTTTTTCTCTCTTTCTTTTTCGAGAGCAGCCTGGACAGCATCAGCGTCATAATCAATATTGCGAACCGTTCCATCAGCATCGACTACTGTATAGTAGCGAGAACCTTCACTACTCGGTCGCCCACCGTCGATTAATAGCTTATCACCATCCACAAATTCCTCAGAGTTAACGCGCGTTGCATCGAAATCGTTAAGTGGTGGCGCCCTACGAATAGCGCCAAGAACCTTAGAGCGCTCTAATCTTTCGGTTTCAATATATTCTTTTTCAAAAGGACTTAAGGAATCACCAACATCACCAAGATATTCATTGTCGGTTACGTTCTGGGATTTTGGACTAACAGGTGGTTCAGGAGGCAGCTCTAACTTTGCTTGCTGCTGAGGCTCTTCAGGTTCTGGCTGTGAGTCGATGACAGGCACATCGGCTTGCTGAGCATCATCTACCTTCTTTGCGGAATATCCACCAAAGCTATCTTGTTCAACACTATAGCGTTCAGCAAGAGCTTCCAAAGAAAAGACACACAAAGCTACAAGCAATACTACAGTCGATCTCGAATAGTTCAGCTTCATATAGACCTAGAATTTTCGGTTAAAAGAAATACCCATTCCAAATACTCGAGATGTAAACTTCACATTCAAGCCCGCATAGGGGTTATAAATTACGTTAGTCAAATTCGTACAGTTCAAATTACAACTTGTATTAGAAGGAATGTAATCATCAGACTGCATATAGAATATGCTTGCACTGATATCGGTTCGTTTATCCCACTTGTAGCCAAACCCGGTACCCCACATTTTCATATCACCAACGGGAAGCGGACCAAAAACATCACGCTCGGCTGGTGAAGTTCGTAACTCTAACCCAAACCTGACATCCAGACGAGAATTAACATGCTTAGTTAAACCGAAACCAAAGTGCCAGGTATCACGTAAGCCAATAGGCAAAGTCAGAGAACGACCTGTGACCAACCCCGACAATAGTCGAGCTGTTGTTAGCATTTCCAGAGTTCTATCAAAGTAAAAAGTCCATTCTTCCCACTGACTCCAATCAGTCCATGTCGCATCCACATTGAGGGTATAATCAGGAGTAAGGCGAACTCTCATACCCGTCTTAAACATCTGAGGGATTTTCAAGTCGAGGTTCACATTCCCGGATTCATAGGGAACACCTCTTGGGAGGCCCAGTATTGCAGCGGTAATCGCACCAATGATTGACGCGTTAAAACCGTTCCAGAAAGCTGTCCACTCATCGGTATAGTCCATGAAGAACGTACCTTTAAGCTCCATATCTGCTTCGCTGTAATAGGTTGCTCCCCACGAGAACCAATCTGTCGGCTCCCACAACACACCAAGATTATATGTTGGCGACAAGGTTTGCTGCATATCCATATCGATACGCCCGATATCGTCCCATGGCCCAATATTTCCTTGGCACATAGATAAGAAAGGCTGCAGAGGGTCTCGACGCTGACCGATAGGCTTATCGAACTCACAAGCAAATGCATCCTGAAGTATTTCAACAACCGCAATCAACAAGTTAGGTGCACGGTTATGCTGCGCTATATAGAATCCTTGATGACTAAACTGAATGCCCATGCCAACAGACCATTCATCATTAATCTCGTACCCAACAGCCGGAGAAAAGTAAGTAAAACGCTGAATTGCTGCTTCTTTACCCAAAAATCGACCAGGGTCTTCCAGCTCTTTGTACAAAGCTAAAGCGGAGTGGATATAATTTTTATTTGCAAAAGTAAACTTTGAACCAGGAGGGTTTACCGAAAAGCCAATCTGCGGAGGTAGTATCGTTGGGCCATTCCACACCCATTGCTGCAAACCAAAGCCAGGTAGATATAAAGAAAGCCTGTTAGTATGGCTCTTACCTCGACCATCGCCTCCTACTACAGGGTCTCTCGGTACGGTAGGGTCATAGGTATTAAAGCCTGTACCATCTAAACCAAACAACTGATAGTCATCAGGGGCAGTAAATACGGCATCAAGATCCAAACCAATTAATAACTGATCAACCTCAAAGTGACGCTCTTTGAGTCGGGTAAGCTGAGCGGGGTTATGGTAAACCGCTGAAACACCAGGATTTACGTCAGCCTGCATCGCATTACCCAAGGAAAGAGCCTTAGTATCAATCGTAATGCCGTTCGCTAGCTGAGCTACAACTTGGGGAGGGAAAGCAAACGTAGCAATCAATACGACCACCAGCAGTTTCTTTACTTTCCAATGCAATGATTTCACCAATTAATTCCTTTTCCCATTACTATTCTAAAGATTAAACAAGTGCGCTCGAGAGCAAAGCAGTCATCACCTTACTCCTGACACATGATTACCAGTTGAAAGCACCTATATTAATTGGATAAGAGATCCCCATACTTAAGTCAGACGCATCTTCAGTAAGCCCAAAGCCAAAGCTAACGTTTGTAATCGTCTTAGGGTCAACACGAATACCCAGTGAGAAGTTCATCGAACCACTCACCGAGTCAGGCGAAACTGCCGTCCCCGAACCAACGAAAGTTAATTTAGTTTCAGTACTATAACCAACCTGGGTCGATATACTTAAAGAGGTGTCATAAGAAAGAGAGTAAGAAAAGCCCCCTGAGAAAGAATAGCTCTGCCCTTGGTGAACAGTCTTGAGGAGATTCCCGCCTCGAGGTTGGTTCAAACCACTTTGCTCAAAGGAGTAGCTGGAACTCAGCGAGCCAAACAATACAACTGGGTCCAATACCTTCGATACACTTAAACCCGTTGAAACAGAGTAAGTACCACTACCCGTAGACAAGCGCTCATTAGGGTTAATTTCATAAGGACTGACACCTGTTTTAGTACTTAAGGTAGTACTTAGGGTGACTGTCGCCTTACCTGGTACATAAGCAAAAGGCTGCCAACGCAAACCGAAACTCACATCCCCCCACTCCGTTGCAGATAGTGAGTTCTGAGTATCGTAGCGTGAAGATAAAGGTATCCGGGCATTTAGAGTAAGGTTATTCAGAACTCCGTAGTCAAAGCTAAAGGAGTTTGTAAAGGAATGTGTTCCAGAGGGGTTTACGTCCAGATTTCTAACCACGCCATTCTGAACATCCAAGGCAATTCTCGAATCAGAGATATAAGAGTAATCCAGAGAATAGCTTAAAGACTTTCCACCCGCTTTGAGCAAGGAATAGTTTTTCTCAGCCGCCTGGAAAACCTCTTCCAATTGCTTGGTAGAGTCCTCATCATCTGACTGTCTGGCTAAGGCATCTCGCGCCTTATCAACATTACTTTCTTCAGCACTAATATCCGAAACAAACAGCACGGTTGATGCCAGTAGCACGCATCTAATGACCCAAGAGTTCATTACCTATTCCTTCTATCTTTATAGTTTGTGTCAGTGACTCTTACACGCAGTAACAACTAACCACTTTCCTAATACGAGCAATGCTGCTCACATTTCTTACACGACATATACTTATTCAAAAACTAGTTTCGACGATAATGTAAAAACTTCGTACCATTATCGAAAGTAGTATTCCCAAACTCATCTGTCTGGTTTTTACGGCGCTCTATCTCGTTATTCAATAAATACCGCAAATTATCTTTGTAGTCCGGAGTATAATCAAAAGCCTGCAAAGACAATGTCTGATCATCAATAAAGCGTAAGTCTTCTTCTCTTAACTCAAGCCCATCAATTGGTTTTGTATTCCCTGGAAAGATAACGAACAATACATTTTGATCCCACTTTTCTTTAAAGCGTTCGAGAGTAAAGGTTATATTTCCTTTGGAAGGGTCAGCAATAAAAACACGCCCATCCTTGATTGTCTTAACAACCACGAAATGCTTAAAGCCTGCGTAATGTATTGGCACGATAGCTGGATGATCCAGCTCAATCAAATCCTTTAACTCAGCCTTGAAGCCCCCAGCCGGAAAGCCCAGCGCGGTTACCAAACGCTTCATATCCAGCATTGAAAAGCCTCGACGCTCAACGATTCGCTCATTTTCACCGTAGTGAAGCAAACCTTCCATCACCTGGCGTTCTTGAAAGTTGCGCCCAAGATAATGCTGCAATACAGTCGTTAATGCTGCAGATCCACAGCTATAGTCATACGCCTGCCTAACAATATTACGGTATAAAACGCTAGATAAAGGTTCGACAACAGCTCTTTCTCGAACAAACGATTCACCCTCATTTAGGGCGACAGTATAATGCACGATCCCATTCGGCTGAGGTTCGATATCTTTAAATTGATGCACCAGATTCAAAAGAAGTATTGATGCTGTTGTTACAAGAACCATATTTCCATTTGCCTTAGGTTTCCGTTAAGTTTTTCCGCTTTCTATGCCGAAAAAATTATTACGTAAAGATACATTAATTACTTGAAAGGGAAAGATAACCAGTGCTCAAAATATGCTGAGACTAACCGGAACACCAATGATAATGCTCATTCTCTTAGAAAGGCCTTAATTGCGCCCAACATTGTTTCACCGATGCCAGACAGAAAAAAAGAGGCTTCACGCCTCTTTTAGATTTAGAATTTTTCTATCTCGGCGGCACTGACCGCCATTTCCTGGTAATTCCGATAATCAACTGCTCCGATGCTGGAGCCAAGCATATTGGATATTGAGAACAGCTCCATGGACGTCGCACTTTCAGCACTACCCTGGTGAACCTCATTAAGTACGATCACCGCGTAATCTCCACCCATAATTTCGAACCCAACAATATTATCTGCAAACTGTTCTTGCTTAGCTAAGGTAAACAGCTTGGTAACAACTTCACGGTTCAACATCACATCATCCCGTCGAACACCGTTATGCTGCTTCCAATTCACGCCCATTTCTTGAGCGACAGCAACAGCATCCTCACCCGCTGCGATTCTTGAACGATAAGCCTCTCCAACCGATGCCGCAAACTCTGCTGACTTACTTACTTTAATTTCGTCACGCACCCGCTCTTTTACAGATTCAAGCGGCAAAATGCTAGGCTCATGCAAAGCATCAACTCTAAACACAACAGAGCGACCTTCCGCAAATTCAATCAACTCACTGTTATTTTGCTCAGTAACCAGCTCATCCGAAAACAGCACCTTTTGTACTCTCGGGCTTGCGAAAATTTCATTCACAGTATCGCTAGAAACCCCAGCCAACTGCCTCACTTCAAGAGACAGCTCATCAGCTGCCTCTGCCAGATCAGGAGAAGAGTAAGTAATATCTGCAACATTTTCGGCCAGCTCCGCATATAACTGGTCAGCTTCTTCCTTACGATAACGCTCTTCAAGACCAGCACGCATTTCTTCAAATGCCGGAATTTCATTTGTTTCAATCGACTCAAGCTTAATCAAGTGATAACCAAATTCGGTCTTAACCGGAGCGGATACTTCTCCAGCGGCAAGCGCAAACAAAGCGTTCTCAAAATCCGCAACATACACGCCTTTACCAGAACGACCCAAATCACCTCCAGCAGACGCAGAACCTTCATCTTCTGACAACTCTTTAGCCAATGAATCGAACGCTTCACCTGCTAACAACCTAGCTTCTACTGCTTTGATTTTATCCAGTGCCTGCACTTCAGTCGTATCGTCATCAATTTTAATCAATATATGAGCAGCCGTTCGTTCTTCTTCACCTACGAATTCTGCTTTCTCAGTTTCGTACATTACCATGATTCGCTCTTCATCCACCTCAATTGATTCGGCAAGAGACGCGCGATCAATCGTTAAATAAGAGACATCAACATTACGCGCTTTCTTATACGCATCTTTATGCTCTTCATAATAAGTCGCGACATCTTCGTCACTTACCGCGATTGACTCTATATAATCACTTTTGAAAACTGTAGCCAGACCAAAGTCTCTTGTTTGACGATCCAATGCAACAATCTCATCTCTCTCGTTACCGACAACAAATGCTGAAGCGATCAAGCCTGAACGCGCCTGGTCAATAACAAACTGGGATTTCAAGGACTCTTTATATGATTTCAAAGTTAACGCAGCATTACGCAAAATCATCTGCATTCGTTCATTGCTGAACTTTCCATCGACCTTGAATTGGTCAATATTACGAATGTAGTTTTCAACAGCCTCGTCTGAGATATATAAATCTTTACCTTCTGCGTCCAATACCAAGATCTTTTCGTTGATCAGGCCTTCTAAAACTGAAGACTTTAACAAAGACTCTTCGATAAGATCCGGGTCTGCCCTTTCTCCCATCTGCGCAAGAATCTGGCGACGCTTACCTTCAACTGCCCTTAGGAAGTTACGCTCAGTAATCCCTTCACCATTCACCGTCGCTACTTCAGGTTCACCACTCAAACCTCCGACAATAGACTCTGCACCAAAAAGAGCAAAAACCACCACAATGACGCCAACAATAATCTTTGCGACAGTGCCTTGTGAATTATTACGAATGTCTTGAAGCATACCTTGATTCCTGATTCCCGGTTATTTCTTACTATGTTTATTCTTAATCGCTTACCGCCGCCGGCTTAATTTTTCAGAGCAAAGTCCTAAACCGTCATAAGCTTGTAATTTTTCTAGCCGCCGGATTGTACCCTACAGATCCTGATTTTAAAACAAATGAAATCACAAACGACTCCCCTTACTCACTGCATTAGTGAAAAATCCATCGTGTTGCCCCACAGCATTAGATTCAGACGCAAAATCTCCACGCTAAGCTAAACTTGTATAGCTCACTTAAAAACCTACTCAAGAACTCTTTTATGACCGCTACACACACTAAGCCACTCGTTCGCTCTAGGCTATCCAAATTCAATTCACCTCTTCTTGGTGCTTTTTTTTATCCTCGTCCTACTAATTGTAGGTAAAGCTAGCGCACAAACAGAACCCAGGTTATCCGAGTCATTTAGCGAAGCATCTTCTATGATCAAAGAAGCCAAGCTAAGTCAGCAAAAGATTAACAAAACAATCGCATCAACTGAGGCCTTACTTCGCGAATATCAAAGCTTATCGAGAGCCCTGGAACAAACAAATATAAACTTATCACATCAACAACAGATACATTCTCGCCAACAAACAACGTTGATTGACTATGAAGGCCAGCTATCGCAAGTATCGCAAACAGAGAACAGTTTGATACCAATGCTCCTGGAAATGATTGACTGGATTGATACGCAAGTAAATAACGACCTAGCTTTCCACCAACATAAGAGACTGGCACGTATCGCGGCACTCAAAGAAAAAGCATTTAACCCGGAAATACCGATAAGCCACCTTTACCACTCAGTGCTTGAAGCCTTTCAGATTGAAAAC
This sequence comes from Oleiphilus sp. HI0043, assembly GCF_001634935.1. Taxonomy (NCBI): domain Bacteria; kingdom Pseudomonadati; phylum Pseudomonadota; class Gammaproteobacteria; order Oceanospirillales; family Oleiphilaceae; genus Oleiphilus; species Oleiphilus sp. HI0043. The sequence continues at coordinate 33,518 of NZ_LWEY01001234.1, forward strand.
GAGTTTGGCTACAGCATTGAGTCATATCAGCAGGAGATCATAATTGATAACAAAGAAGTGGAAGCACAGATACTTCGGGTTGGGCGTATCGGAATGTATTTCCTCAGTCTTGATCAGCAAAGCGCTGGCTATTGGAGCCAACAAAAGCAAAGCTGGCTTCTGGCGAGCCCCGCCCTTCTTGAAAATGTTGCGCAAGGTATTAAGGTAGCCAAGAAGCAGCTTCCACCTTCCCTTTTAACACTTACTGTTGAAGCGGACGGAAATTAATACTATGAAACACCTCCAAAGCGCATTCATTATTTTCTGCCTGCTGACAACTCCTTGTTTGGCTAACGCTAGCACCGAACCGAACGGTAATCCGCAAAACACATTAAATAAGCTGTACCAAAAGATACAACAAGAAAGAACTCAGCAGGCTCAATCAAACCAAGCCCGAGAACGATCTTTTCAGCAACAAAAGCAGCAACAAAAAGAAAAACTTGCGGCCCTTCAAAAGGAGCTTTCCAATAAAAGAAAGGAACTTAAAACCCTCAACCAGACTGTTAGAAAAACCGAACAAAGCATTGACGATGCAAAACATCAGTTAGCAGAACGAAGTCACGCGCTAAAAGACCTGTTCTCTGTGTGGAAGCAAGCTGTTAAAGATGGTCAGTCGAATATGGAGGCCTCCATTATTAGTCATGAGTCACCTGCAAAGCTTGAAACATTTCGCATGCTGGCAACTAAAACAGCACTCCCCGACTCAGATGACTTAAGAGCCCTTTTCGAGCTACTTCAATATGATATTCAGCAAAACCGCCAAAGCCACACCTACCAAGGTGAAGTAATTACAGTAGATGGCCAGCGAAAACAGACGGTTATCCAACGCATTGGTACGTTTACCACGACCAGCGAAGGTAATTTTCTTGTTCACAACCCGGCGAATAACACTCTAAATACGCTTCCAATACAACCAAATTCAAAATACCAAAGAGTCGTTGAGCAAGCCGAATACCAGGCTCTAAGTCCCAACACACCCCTTACAGCGGTAATCGACCCTTCGAACGGTTTGATACTTGAACAGCTGGCACTGATTCCCAGCTTGGAAGATCGCTTCCACCAAGGCGGATATATTGGCTACGCCATTGTCACATTAGGTTTACTAGGGCTCTTACTAAGCTTGTTTAGATGGTTAACAATCAGCTACTCTCAACGAGCAATCAAAAAACAAATGAGATCACCGTAAATTGCAGACGCTAGCAATCCTCTTGGCCGAATAATTCAGGCCTATCAGGCATGCAAAGGAAATGAGGAAAGCAGTTCAAGTGACGAGCAAAGTACTCAGCTAAAACATGATACGCTTGAAGTTCAGCTACAAGAGATCGTTATGTCCGAGATGCCTAAGCTGGATAAGGGCCTGGGGACAATCAAACTACTCGCTGCAGTCGCCCCTCTTCTGGGCTTACTCGGCACCGTTGTTGGCATGATCAATACCTTTCAAAGTATTACTTTAGTCGGAAACGCAGACCCAAAACTAATGGCTGGCGGGATATCACAAGCGCTAATGACTACAGTTCTTGGACTACTGGTAGCCGTGCCACTACTATTCTCTCACAATCTGTTAGCAGCAAAGTCGAAAAAGGTTCTTATGTTCCTTAGCCAGCAAAGCCTAGGCTTTATTGCAAAATATATGAGTGAACAAGGCTCAATAGAAGCTAACGCAGCTCAAGACACTCGCCCTTCCAAGGCAGACTGTTAAGATGACGCAAATTGGTTTCGACTTTTACTCAAGCATTGATCAATTAATCAAGCTCGGTGGTTTACCTGTCGCGGCCATACTGGCTCTGAGTGTATTAATCTTTATACTTTTTTTTGAACGCTTACTATTCCTAAGTCTCAGCTTTAAAAATACAATTTCAATGTTGGAGAAGTACTGGAGCGAAAGTGCTAGCTTGGCAAAGTCAGGACTAAATTCCTGGGACAAGCAAAGAGTTCAGGAAGCGCTGCTTTCTGAGGCAAGAGCAATGACACGCCACTCTTTTTGGCTCTTGAGAGCAGCGATTATTGCTTGTCCGTTAATCGGGCTAATGGGCACGGTAAGTGGAATGGTACTTGTTTTTGATCAAATATCGTTAAGCGGAACTGGAAACCCTCGTTTGATGGCCTCGGGAATATTTCAGGCAACCCTGCCTACCATGGCAGGCATGCTGATATCGATTATAGGGCTTATTATGCAATACATTCTGCGCCGCTTAAGTTTGCGCGCACAAGGTATACTCAAGCATCAATTCCCCCTATTAGAAGAAGGGGGCGTCAAGGCATGAGAACGCGCTTTCCTTTTTTCAACAATGAAGAAGAAGACGTAGAAATCAATATGACACCAATGTTGGATGTCGTATTCATTCTGCTAATTTTCTTTATTGTTACCACCAGTTTCATTCGCGAAGCGGGCGCTAACATTAACCGCCCTCAAGCCCAGACATCCAGCACACTGCCTCAACAGGCAATTATTGTAGCAATCACAGCTCAAAATAAAGTGTGGATCGATCAACGGCAAGTTGAACCACAAACCATCAGACGCAATATTGAGCGTTTATTGAGTGAGTCGCCAGAAAGCACTGTCATCCTCCAGGCCGATGAGCATGCACGGACCGGTTTATTGATACAGGCATTGGACCAGTGCAAACTTGCAGGCGCCAAGAACATCGCCGTTGCGACACGCAAAGAATCAAACAGTGGAATCTAGGTTTATGGATAACACCATTTGTCGACTGCCGCTAAGTCAAAGCCTTACACGTTGGGTACTCGCCGCCCTATTAGCCATAATCTGTGTATTAGCCATTAGCAAGCTTATGACGAGTCTGATTACTCCGCTTAGCGTCGAAGCTGCGATCTACAAATTTCTCAGCATTGACTTCATTCGGATTGAAGCAAACTCTTCAAGCGCGCCCGAGCAAGAAGAAGAGCTGCCACCACCCGAAGAAGCAGAACCTGAACCACCCAAACCCAAACTAATCGATCAAGCAGCGTTTAACCCCCGGCTTCCAAAGCTTTCGCTAGACTTGAGCCCTATCGATACACCTTCGGTGCCACTTTCATTAAGCCCACCTGAATTCCCGGCAAGTTCCCTTAAACCCATACAAAGTGCCGCCCCGAGTTTTGATGAGCAACTGTTTCCCTTGCTCACGCCAGACCCGCTCTACCCCAGAAGAGCAAAACGCGCAAGACTGGAAGGATGGGTTAATATTAGCTTCACTATAGGCTTGAATGGAAGCGTGAGTGATGTACAAGTCCTAAGCGCCGAACCAGAGGGCATTTTTGAAAACAACACCATACGTGCCGTCAAAAATTGGAAATTCAAACCTCAGCTTCTCGGGGGAAAGCCTAGCACTCGTCGGGTTGTTCAAACCATTAATTTTACTCTGGAAAAATAATGCTTTGGTTTATGTTTCGACACGCACATAGACGCCTTACTTTCCTGGTATTATCCGTGGCTTTGCTGAGCACCGGCGAAGCCTGTTCTGCTGACTATTCATTCAATGTACCGAGCGAGGTTTTGGAGTTACAGCCGAACAAGCATGCCCAAATCAATAGCCGAACCCAGCGAACACTTGCCCAAGCCTGGAGCGACTTTGAAAAGCAGCAAAGTGCCAAAGCACTTAGCACTCTAGAACGCGTTATTTCTGAAAATCAGCACAATCCCGTGGCTACATCTTATGCGCTCTATTCTGCCTCTCAGATCCTTGCTCAACTCGAACAATATGAACTGGCGATTGGCTTAATACAATTGCTTTTACGACTAGACTCTCTGAATGAGTCGTCCCAGGTTAAACAACATCTGCTGCTTGCCCAGCTGCAAATTCAAACAGGGCACTTTAGTGAAGCAAGCCAAGCGCTGCAAACACTCATATCATCCCAACAACCGAATCAGAGTATAGAACCAGAACAGCTAAGTGAGTGGTATTACTTACTGTCTTATTCACAGTTCCAGACTAAAGACTACTCAAACTGCTTTAACAGCGCCAAACATGCCTTAAAATTGGCTCACCCTAAGCAAGAAGCGCTTTATCAACTACAACTCAATAGCTTATTAGCGCTTAAAGATTACCCCGCGAGCAGACTTATCATCGAGAAGCTAATATCGCTCGAACCCACCAAAAAGGCTTATTGGCAACAATGGGTGCGTATAGCGATTCAATTAGGTGAGCATCAACAAGCCCTATCGGGCATGGAACTACTAAAAGAAACACAAGCCCTTAGTGCTACAGAAGTTTTACACTTATCACAATTACAGCTATCAGAAGGCCTACCTTTCCAGGCAGCTCTAATCCTCGAAGCCGCTCTAAGCGAGAAAACTGTCAAAGCCACAGCTGCGAATATTAAAAGGCTAGCCTATAGCTGGGAACAGGCAGGCCATAATGAGAAAGCCATAGATATACTAAGTTCTAGCTCCTTTATCACCAACTACCAGGACTCTGCTGACAACCTAGCAATTTTAAAACAGTTAAGCCGGCTCTTGGTTAAACAGGCCTTATGGAATGAAGTGATTCAAGTCATCCACGAGGTGAGTGGAGGTTCCTACATGCAATGGTTAGCTCTCGAGAAAGACTATAACAAAGACAAGGTTTTGATCGGTCTGGAGTTAGGTAGGTCTTTATTTTATTCTGACAAACTCAATATGGCTGAAACTTTGTTTACTGCGCTTGACGATCACTTGAGTAAGCTAAAACAAAGCAAGGCAAACCGCCACCAAGCCGACACTATCGATATTCACATCATCGAAAAACAATTAGCTCAGTGGACAAATTACCTTGCCAACATTAGCAAGCATTAGACGTTTAAAAGTCGATAATGCCTTGGACAGGCTCATCTATCGTAATCTGCATTAACTCTTCATTACTGAGATTTTTGTACTTATCTGCTAGCTTGGCAATGCTCTTAACCAGCCCTCGGCAATCTTTTCCTGCCGCCTCACACTTATCCATATAGCGCTTAACAGTTGGCTGAAATGCCTTGACCCATGCTTGCTGCTCAGGCTCACTAAACTTTATAATTTCAACACCCTGCTCGGCCAAGGTATTTTGTGCAGTTTGTGCAAATTCTTCAGTGCGCTGCACAACAGCCAAAGCCAATTTCTGCTGAAAGTCCGACAGTAACTGCTTGGTTGGTTTATTCAGCCGATCAAAGCTACGACGATTCATACAAGTCTCAATGGTCGTTGGTGCAATATTCAACTCTGTATAGTACTTGGCTTGCTCATAAATTTTAAAAGGAATAAAGCCCATATCAACCCAAACGATTGCATCAACCACGCCTTGCTGTAGGGCTGAATAGATCTCTGGAAACGGAATACGAACAACAGAGTAGCCTAAGTCTTCTGCCGCACCCGGCGCATTCATAAATGACACCACCTTTTTGCCTTTTAAGTCTTCAGGTCTACGAATAGGTGTTTTGCTCATTAAGCTTAGAGGTCTCACTGGCATAACATGTGCTGGATAAACACCTCGTCGAGTGAACTCCTCAGCCAAGCCATCAGCCATTAGCTCGTTCACAATTCGTGCAGTTAAGTAAGGGTTGGAAGGGGCTATATAGGGGAGCTGGATGGTTTTAAACAACTCAAAACCTTTTGCTTCGGCCAGTGTATAACACGTCCCAAAATCAGCCACGCCAGCGCGTAAAGCTTTGAAGCCTCCGGTGACACCATAGAGAGACCCACCGCCATACATTTTAATTTGCAATTCGTTGTTGGTTTTACGTTGTATCCAATCAATCCCTTTCTGCCAAACCGGTGGTAAATGAGAAACAGGAGGCGCCGGGTGTGCAAACTTCCACTGTGTCACTTTGCCACTCGTCGGGATCGAACCACCCTCCTCTAGCAACCAGGCGTCAACAGGTGTCGCGGAATAGGAAGTTGACGCGCCACTCATGAAGGCCAACACAAACCCAAGCATACGAAGCATTGCTTTAATTCTCTTAAACAACTCTTTTTATCTTTTATTATCGATATTGTTAACACTTAACGCCTGACTGACAGCCAGTTGGATATCCATAATTATGACAAATATCAATTCATGGACTACATTGTATAAACCTACAGTTCTATAAGAGATTGGTCAACGTGTCAGCCACAATCACCGACGATATTCCCTATTCAGGTTACTGCGCCCCTGGCTATGAAGCCGTGAAGGAGGCTTTTCTAGTAAACCTCAAAGAACGGAATGAAATTGGCGCTAGCGTTGCCGCCTATAATCACGGCGAAAAGGTAGTCGACTTATGGGGGGGGGGGTTATAAGGATAAAGGTAAAACACAACTCTGGGAGGAGGATACTCTTTGCTGCGTTATGTCCGTTACCAAAGCTATCGCTTCCCTCGCTGTACTCTCACTTGCGGACAGAGGAATCATCGATCTCGACCAGCCTGTCTGCACGTATTGGACAGAGTTTGCTCAGGCGGGAAAAGACAAAATCACAGT
>NZ_LWEY01001235.1:0-2811 GCF_001634935.1 Oleiphilus sp. HI0043
AATCTTCTGCGTTTCTATCAGCTTTGCTAGCTTTCTACTGTTCCACCACATAAGTATGGGGTTCTTGCTGTGAACGGGGAGCTCGATATGCTTCGACCCTTGTTGTTCAAGCGCCTTAACCATAGGGCCGCCAGAAGAAACAACCAATGAACGGTAGCCTTGCTCAACCAGTTCTTGAGCGAGGTCTAAAGTGCCTGTTTCGACACCGCCAGAAACCAGGCTTGGCAAAACTTGTAATATCGTTTTTTGTCTCATGCTTGCCCTGTGGTTTGCGCAGTAAGAGAAAGTTGTTGGTATCGTTTCAAAAGCCAGGTGGCAGCTGCCGAAGCCTCGTCAAGGCTTGCTGGTAAGTCAGGATAAAACTGTGCTTTCTTATTGCTTTGCCATTGACCGAAGTCGATAAGTTTGCCGCTAGAGGTGAGTCTGTTGATATGCATGCAAATTCGCTTCTTTTCTGATTTCGATACCATTGGCAGCTCTAATAGTGCGGTGGGCGAGCCTGACGTTAAGGACTCGTAGAGCATTGACATGCTGTCAGGTGTTACCCAAGTAAAAGCGCTGGACTGAAGTGCTTCATCTACTGGGCCAAAACTGCCATCTTGATACCGGTGACAGCTTAGGTTTGCTATTTCGAAACTTGAAATCTTGTCGATAAAGCTTAGCGGTGTTCGTGGCGAGTCGCTCAAGTGCCATAAAACTTCCCGGCGGGTGTCGCAAATTTCTTGGATTTGCTTAATCAAATTCGACTCGTCCCATACGAAGTGCTTAGAAGGGCCGCCGATCATCATAAGGTGTTGTGTTCGTTTCGTGTTTGGTGGGGGTGAAATCTTTGTGATAGGCCCTTGCGTTGTCATGACCCGTTCACTATTGGCTAGCCCGTCATGTTCGGGGCAAATGACGCCATCAAATAGCGGCAGCGGTAGGCTGGGTTTCATAATGACAAAGCTTTTGGCGCGGTGGGTCCGGGCGAGCATGAGCAGGCTTTTGTGAGTGCCGTGCCCTGCGCCAATGATGATGTCCGGGCTGTTATCCTGTTTTGTGGGAAGTAACAATCCTCGAAAGCCGACTTGCAGTGTTTGGCTGTCTAGCCAGAGCTCTTCGATATTAGTCTGGCGGGCAAGCGCTTTAGTTAGACCTTTTAGCTGACTGATGTGTCCGGCCCGCCCATCATGACAGACCCAAACCATCAAAGGTCGGGTAGCTCTCGTGTTAGATTGGCTTGACATAGATATCGTTTTCCTCGGAAGCGCTCTCTCATCAAGTGATGTGAGAAGCGCTGCTAATCGTCTATACTGCGTCTTTTGAATTTTTCGAAAGGCGCTTATGTTCCGCTTAGTTTACACAATTCTTTTCGCACTCTGTATGCCATTTGTTTATCTGAAGCTTTTATGGCGAGGATTTAAGGCGCCAGAATATAAGGCCAGAAAAATGGAGCGTTTTGGTTTTTTTAATGCGCCAAAGCTGAATAGAAGTATTTGGGTGCATGCTGTGTCCGTAGGCGAAGTGCTAGCAGCGGAGCCAATTATTCGAGAGATTCAAAGGCGTTTTCCAAACCGAGATATCGTTATCACTAGTATGACGCCAACCAGCTCCGAGCAAATTAGAAAGCGCTTTGGCAGTGATGTGTTTCATGTCTATGCACCTTACGATATTCCCTTTATGGTGAAGGCGTTTTTGCGCCGGGTAAAACCTGAATGTCTGATCATTATGGAAACCGAACTCTGGCCAAATATGATTCACCAGGTGATGCGAAGAAACTGCCCGGTTGTCATCGCTAATGCGCGTTTGTCAGAGCGCTCAGCAAAAGGCTACCGACGCTTGAAACCCGCTATTGGTTGGATGTTGAATGATCTGTCACTCGTGCTATGCCAGTACGAAAATGATGCTTCACGATTTGAATCACTAGATATCGCAAAGGAAAAGATTTTTGTAACGGGTAGCGTAAAGTTTGATACGAACGTGGAAGATAGTCATGTTAAAAAAGCCGCTCACCTGAGCGCAAATTTACCCGCTAAGCCTAAGATTTGGGTCGCGGCGAGTACGCATGAAGGCGAAGACGAGCTGGTTTTAAAAGTGCATGAACGTTTGAGGCAGCGCTTTCCCGATGCCTTGCTGGTATTAGTGCCTAGGCACCCTGAGCGCTTCGAAAGTGCTTTTCAGCAATCAAATAAGCAAGGCTTTAACACCGCACGAAGAAGCGAATTTGAAAAAATTCCCAGCGATGCAGAAGTATTTGTGGTGGATACCATGGGGGAGTTGATGGATTTTTATGCGACAGCTCAGGTTGCGGTAATAGGCGGTTCATTTACCGAAATTGGTGGCCATAACCCGATTGAGCCAGGCGCTTTGGGGTTGCCGATTTTAATTGGCCCCCATTACTTTAATTTTGAAGCTATTTGTCATCAACTGGTCGAAGCCAAGGGTATGGAAATTGTGGCAGATGAACTCGCGTTGCTCGAGTCGCTCGGAATGCTATTTTCAAACCCGGAACGGGCTCAGGAAATGGGGCAAAATGCATTGCAGAAAGTTGAGGCTAGCAAGGGAGCGGTGAAACGTGTTGTTGACCACCTGCAGCCCTTGCTTGAAGAAAGCTAGAGCTTACTGGCCGGGCGATAGCCAGGCGTTCAGAGCTTCAATGTCTTTAACACTTAAGGTTCCCGCTGCGCGTTTTATGCGTAGGCTACTTTCTACAAAATCGAAGCGAGCATTCGCGTAGTCACGAAGTGCAGTGAAATAGTTACGCTCGGCATCAAGTACTTCAACAATATTTCGAGTACCTACCTTGTAACCTTCACGCGTTGCTTCTAAAGC
>NZ_LWEY01001236.1:0-1690 GCF_001634935.1 Oleiphilus sp. HI0043
AGTTATCGTGAGGCTTTGTTAAAGTCGCTAAGTGAAGGTGCAAACCTTGATTCGCATACTGTCGAAGATTTTCTCCAGCACGTTTATTACTTGTCTTTGAATACCTCCGATGTCACGGAATACTCCAAGCTAAAGCTTACCTTGAATGAGCTGTATGCGCGCTACCAGACACCGCACAATACTTTGTTTTACATGGCGATGCCGCCAAGTATGTTTACCGTGATCCCTGATTGCTTGTCAAAGAGTCAATTGTTGGATCAGTGTGAAGGCTGGAAGCGCATCGTGGTCGAGAAGCCTCTAGGTTATGACTTGGAATCTGCAATCGAGCTAGACCATGGTTTGCATTCCTATTTTGATGAATCCCAGATTTATCGTATCGATCACTATTTGGGAAAAGAGACCGTTCAAAACCTACTGGTTTTTCGCTTTGCTAATGGCATGTTTGAACCATTATGGGATAGAAATTATATTGATTATGTTGAGATAACCGGCGCAGAGAAATTAGGTGTTGAGTCTCGGGGTAGCTATTACGATGGCGCAGGTGCCGTGCGCGATATGTTTCAAAACCACTTGCTGCAAGTTTTGGCGATGGTAGCGATGGAACCGCCAGCAGTGATCAATGCCGACTCAACGCGGAATGAAGTGGTGAAGGTTCTACAGAGTCTAAAACCACTTAGTCAGGCCGATTTAGAGAATAACCTGGTTTTAGGGCAGTATACGGAATCCTTAGTTAAAGGTAGTGCTGTTCCAGGTTATCGGGATGAGGAAGGTGTTAGTCCAGATTCCAGAACTGAAACCTACGTAGCCCTTAAGCTATTTATTAATAATTGGCGTTGGAATGGAGTTCCTTTTTATATTCGAACAGGGAAGAGCTTGCCAACGCGAGTGACGGAAGTTGTTATTCACTTCAAACATACACCACACCCTGTTTTTGGGCTGAATGCACCGGCAAATAAACTGGTGATACGCATTCAGCCAGATGAAGGGATCGTGATGCAATTCGGTCTTAAGAAACCCGGAGCAGGTTTTGAGTCGAAAGAGGTGAGTATGGACTTTCGTTACCAGGATTTACTCGATGAAGAAGGTGATGGTGTACGCATTCTGAATGCCTATGAGCGCTTGTTACTGGATGCACTGAATGGCGATGCCACCTTATTTGCTCGTAGCGACGCCGTGCAATCCTGTTGGCAGTTTGTCGAGCCTATTCTGAAATATCAAGCTGGCGACCATGCCTTGCATGGTTATGCGAGTGGTACATGGGGGCCGAAAGAAGCCGAGAGCCTTCTTCGGCGTGATGGCCGTACCTGGCGTTTTCCGTGTAAAAATTTAGCCAATACTCATTATTGTGAGTTATAGCGAGATAAAAAATTCTTAAGCAGGGGGCAGTATGAATGCGAGTAGTGATGGTTCTATTATAAGCATTTATGAATCAGCTGATGAGCTTGCAGAGGTAGTGGCCAAACAGTGGCTGGCTCTGAGCCAATCTGGCGCCGATATTCATATCGCTTTATCGGGCGGGACAACGCCCAAACATATTTTTGGCTACATAGCCCACAGTGATTACGCAAATAGCATTCTTTGGCGGAACTTACATTTCTGGTGGGGAGATGAACGTTGTGTGTCGGCTAATGATGAGCAAAGCAATTATGGTGAAGCCATGCGGCTGTTGTTTAGCCATGTGCTAATTCCA
>NZ_LWEY01001237.1:0-2468 GCF_001634935.1 Oleiphilus sp. HI0043
CGTTCCAATTGGCTAGCTACACCTGCAGCAACCAACTTAGCATCCAAGTCTGGCTTACGAATTTCCTCGATATTGATGTGAACCGGAATCCCCATCATTTCGCCAATCTCTTTGCGAAGCTTTTCAACATCTTCGCCTTTCTTACCGATTACGATACCAGGACGCGCAGTGTGAATTGTCACACGAGCGTTCTGAGCTGGTCGCTCGATAGTGATCTTGCTAACTGACGCTCTTTCAAGCTTTTTCATCAAATACTCACGTACCTGAATGTCGTTTAGCAAGTACTTAGCGTAATCACCTTTCTCTGCATACCAAACGGAGTTGTGGTCTTTCACAATACCCAGTCTGATACCAGTAGGATGTACTTTCTGACCCATCTTAGTATCTCCTAGTTATCGGCCACTTTGACCGTGATATGACAGGTGCGCTTGAATATTCTATCAGCACGACCTTTCGCACGTGGTCGGATTCGTTTCATAGTTGGGCCTTCATCAACAAATACTGTTGAAACTTTAAGCTCATCTACGTCCAAACCATCGTTATGCTCTGCATTTGCGATAGCCGACTCCAACACTTTCTTCATAAGGGCTGCAGCTTTCTTAGTGCTGAAAGTTAAAACTTCCAACGCCTCTTCTACACCCTTTCCTCGGATCTGATCTGCTACCAAACGTGCCTTCTGAGCAGATAGACGAGCACCTCTATGCTTTGCAGCTACTTCCATCTCAATATCCTCTCAGAATTATCGCTTCGCTTTCTTATCGGCATCATGACCCCGATAAGTACGCGTTGCAGCAAATTCACCTAATTTATGACCAACCATATCTTCGGTTACATAAACAGGAACGTGTTGACGTCCGTTATGAACCGCAATAGTCAGGCCTACCATCTCAGGAAAAACAGTTGAACGACGAGACCAAGTCTTAATTGGTTTCTTGTCACCTTTTTCCAGAGCCGTTTCTACTTTCTTCAATAAATGAAGGTCTATAAATGGACCTTTTTTCAAAGAACGTGGCACAGCGTAACCCTCTTAGTTAATTACTTAGCCGACCGACGACGTACTATCATCTTGTCAGTGCGTTTGTTCTTGCGAGTTTTATAGCCTTTAGTAGGTACACCCCAAGGAGTAACAGGGTGACGACCACCAGAGGTTCGCCCTTCACCACCACCATGTGGGTGGTCAACTGGGTTCATAACAACACCACGCACCGTTGGTCGAATACCGCGCCAACGTGATGCACCCGCTTTACCTAATTGCCGTAGGCTGTGCTCACTGTTTGAAACCTCACCCAAAGTAGCTCGACATTCAACAAGAACCTTACGCATTTCACCAGAACGCAAACGAAGAGTTGCATAAGCACCTTCTCTTGCTACTAGCTGCGCAGAAGTACCTGCACTACGAGCGATTTGAGCGCCTTTACCAGGCTTCAATTCAACACAGTGGATAACACTACCCACAGGAATATTTCGAATAGGTAAGGTACTGCCTACTTTAATAGGAGCATCTTCACCCGAACGAATCTCTTGACCGACTTCAACACCTTTAGGAGCAATAATGTAACGACGCTCGCCATCCATATATTTCAGCAATGCGATGTGCGCTGAACGATTTGGATCGTGCTCGATACGCTCAACAACAGCTGGAATGCCGTCTTTTGTGCGCTTGAAGTCAACAACACGATAGTGCTGCTTATGACCGCCACCCTTGTGACGAACAGTAATACGACCGTTGTTATTACGACCGCCATTTTTAGATTTCTTTTCAACTAACGGCGCATAAGGACGACCCTTGTATAAATGAGGGTGTACTACCTTAACGACATGACGACGGCCGGCAGATGTTGGTTTGGTTTTTACGACTGGCATAATTCGACCTCTACCTTATTCCACGTCCATGAAATCGATATCCTGACCTTCTGCCAATTTGACATAAGCCTTACGAATATCTTTGCGCTTACCAAGACCGTTCTTAGTGAACTTAGTCTTGCCTTTAATATTTACAGTTTGAACTGCTTCAACTGTAACATTGAAAAGTTTCTCAACAGCCTTCTTGATTTCTGGCTTGCTAGCATCCGCAGCAACCTTAAAACAAACCTGGTTGTTCTCTGCTGCCATAGAAGCTTTTTCAGAAATATGAGGACCTAAAAGAACCTTATAGATACGTTGTTCATTCATCCCAACATCTCCTCAATCTTTTTAAGAGCAGAAACTGTGACAACCACCTTATCGAAACCAACAAGGCTTACAGGGTCAACACTTTCCGCATCACGCACATCCACTTTAGGGATATTGCGAGACGCCAAATATAAGTTTTGATCAATTTCTTCAGAGATGATCAAAGTACTATCTAGCAAACCCTGCTCTTTCAACTTAGCAGTCAGCTCTTTTGTCTTTGGCTCAGCAACAGTTAGCTCTTCAACAACCAACAAACGCTCCTGACGAACCAACTCTGACAAAATAACCTGCATCGC
>NZ_LWEY01001238.1:0-2655 GCF_001634935.1 Oleiphilus sp. HI0043
GTAAGTTGTATTTTTTAGGTAACTAGTGCCTCGGATATAGGAGACAACCGTGTCAAAAAAGTATGGCGTCATTGTATACAATACATCAACTATCAGTGATTCAATTCGTTCCCTTCAGTTAGACTTCAAGTTAACGCATTGCCAGACCTATGAAAGCTTATTGACACACGCTGCATATAGCGATAATCAATTGCTTTTGATAGATGATATGCCCGGCAATAACTCCCATTTAGCTTTTTTAGACAAAATTAAGAGCGAATGCCCACTAGAACTTGAGTCTATGTCGGTTATTGTGCTTAGCCGCAATATGGAGCTTGATCAGCGACTTCTAGCGTGTGAGCTAGGTGCTGATGATTGTATGTCCACAGAGCTTAGTCATGATGACATGGTGACACGTATTCAGAGCACAATTTTCAATGCGATTGCTAACAAACAGCTTAAAGACCAACTTAGAGCCGCTTCAGATGTTGCAATGGCGGCTATGGCTAGCACCGGAGATCTGGGTGCCAATATCCAGTTTTTACTGGACAGCTATCAATGTCAGAACTTTGATCAGCTAGGTCAGTTATTGTTCCAAAGCCTTAATCACTATGGGATTAGTTGTAGCCTGCAAATGCGAGGTAAATACAAGGTTAAAAACATGGAAGCAAACGGCATGGAACGAACAATGGAGTCTCGCTTGTTAAGTGAGTTGAAAGATGCCGGTCGCTTTTATGATTTTGGCAACCGTACTGTGATCAATTACAACCGTGTGTCGATTCTCATTAAAAATATGCCACTTGATGATCCCGAGAAGTATGGTCAGATTAAAGATAATATTTTTGCGCTTCTACAAGGAACCGATGCAAAAATAGAGGCTTTGGATATGCAGGCCGATATTTATCTAGAGCATCAATCTCAAGAAACGCTGATACGGCGTATGGAGAGTGGTATAGAGAACCTAGGCTCTCAATATCGTGATATGACAGTCCAGATTGCTGGTGTTGTCAATCAGCTGGCTGACTCCTTCGAGCAATCGATGCAAACCTTGTTGCTCACTGATGAACAGGAAAAGATTCTCTTGGAGCGCTTGGAAACAGGAAAAAACAATGTCTACGATATCTTCGAGCACTTCTCTCATATGGATGATGACCTGTCTGCCATTCTTAAAATGTGCGCACCAGAGGAGGTCGCGGGGATCGAAGTGGGGAAGGCTTTGTGTGAAGAGGGGAATAAGGCTGGAAATGTTCGGCCCTTAAAGTCAGGGACAACGCCCTAGCTGGCTAGAAAAACTGAGCATCTATTTATTCAAGACATAAAAAAGCCAGCAACTAAGCTGGCATTTTTATGTCTTGATAGGCTTATAACCAATAAACAAAGAAGTAAAGGCCTAACCAGACGACATCAACGAAGTGCCAGTACCATGCAACGGCTTCAAATGCGAAGTGCTTATCTGAGCTGAAGTGCCCCTTCAAGCTTCTTACTAGAATAGCAATTAGCATGATAGTACCAATCGTCACGTGCATGCCATGAAAACCGGTTAACATGTAGAAGGTCGACCCGTAGATACCTGAATTAAGTGTCAGGTCTAAAGCATTGTAGGCATGGCTATATTCGTATGCCTGGAAACCAAAGAAAATCAAACCCAATAAAATTGTTGCTGCTAAACCGATGATAAGCTGGTTTTTCTTATTATGCTTTAAAGCATGATGTGCCCAGGTAAGTGTTACTCCGCTGGAAAGTAATATGACTGTATTATATAGCGGGATGCCACCAGCGCCCATAGCCTCTTTGGTTTGGATGTAAGACTCTCCTCCATCAGGAGTTGTAAGTAAGGGCCAGGACGCCTTAAAACCTTCCCATAGAAGGTTAGACGAGCCAAGGTGACCTTCACCGCTGAGCCAGGGGAGTGAGATTTCTCGAAGGTAAAATAAGGAGCCAAAAAGTGCTACAAAGAAAAATACTTCTGAGGTGATAAACCATATCATTCCTTGTCTAAAGGAAATATCTACCTGAGGGCTGTATTTACCACCCATGCTTTCGTCAATCACGTCACTAAACCAGCCATAGAAGAGATAGGCAACAATAGCTAGCCCCGTCCAAATCATATATGTACCCGCATCGACGTCATTAACCCAAAATGCGACACCGAGTACTGTAAAAAATATTCCCATTACAGCAATAATGGGCCATTGGCTGCCGTGGGGGACGTAATAACTGTCAGAACCTGCTGTGCTCATAATGTCCTCTTTATTTTAATTGTTTGTACCATTAGCTATTCAAATAGTTTGCTTGTCGCCAGCTTTATTCAAAGTCTTCTTTGAGTCGCTGACAGAGGGTAATGCGTCTTTATTAGTTTTCAGTGAGTCGTCTCTGTTTGTGTTCATAATGGTATAAGATAAAGTTACCGTTTGAATGTCTTCAGGTAGATTCGGGTCGAGAACAAACTGTAAACCCATGTCTTTTGATTCGCCTGCTTGAAGGGTTTGAGTCTCAAAGCAGAAACATTCCATTTTCTTTAAATGTTGGTTTGCTTGCCATGGTGTAACCCCAGGTATTGACTGGGTTTCAACTGGCTGCGAACTGTTGTTCTTAAAGAAATAGCTGGTACTGACTCGTTCGCCAAGCTTCACCTTCATGGTTTTCGCTTCAGGTTTGAATTCCCATGCCATATTG
>NZ_LWEY01001239.1:0-2427 GCF_001634935.1 Oleiphilus sp. HI0043
TTTATTCTTCTTCCTCTTGGAAAATTTTGGGAAGCTCTGCGCGATGTTAGCCAGCGGAAGTGTCTGAGTTGTTTGCTCTGGGTGGTGGTGCGCCGCGGGGTCCTTGTGAGGCGGCGCGATCTATTCGTATGGAGGGAGGACTAATAAATTTTGCTCTGGTTTGTAGCTATTTGTGGTGCACTGATGTTGGGTCGGTTTCGGGTCTTTTGCGTTTCATTGGTGTAGCATCTTTTAAACCTAGAATCCAAGGCTTCATGGCTGGAGGATAAGTATCCATGCCGCTGGTGATCACCCAGCCCGGTGCGACAGCATTAACACGAACGCCTGACGCTGCCCATTCAACGGCAGCCGTTTGAGTGAAGTTCACCATGCCTGCGCGGGCTNCACCGGAGTGCCCCATGCCTGGCATACCACCCCACATATCAGCGACGATATTGACAATTGATCCGCCGTGCTTACTCATACTTTGCAGATACACTTCTTTAGCCATCAAGAAGCCGCCGGTTAGATTGGTGCGTACCACCGTTTCCCAACCTTTCTGGTTAATACCGGTAAGTGGGGCAGGGAACTGACCGCCTGCATTGTTCACTAAACCCGATATCACAGGGTGTTTCTTAACGATTTCATTAACCGTTTCTTTGACGATATCTTCTTCGCGAATATCGCAAGAAAAACCTTCAGCACTGCCACCATCTTCGATGATTTCAGCAACCACAGCATCCAGCTTTTCTTGCTTACGACCAATAATGATGAAATGCGCGCCAAGCCCTGCTAGCTCATGAGCGGTACAACGGCCAATGCCGCTGCCGCCGCCCGTTACGATAAATACTTTGTCTTGGTATAGGTCATCTCTGAAGATTGATTGATAAGGGTGACTCATGATTTATCTTACCTACAGTTTATTGGCCAAGGCCTGAGGAACAGGGATGGCAGCTTGTAATAATTGTTGTGCGAAAGCTTTGCCTTGAGGGTCAATGCGCAAGCTAGCAACGCCACCTCCACCTAGGCTGTTTTCGAGTAAAAAGTTCACGGCATTGATGCCGGGAAGGTCCCAACGATTGACCTTGCCATGTTCTGGGTCAAGCGTATGTGACATGTATTCAGCAACGAAGTCTTCAGTTAAAGCTTCACGAATATAGGGCAGGTATTCCTCAGAGCGCGCGATGACACCGATATTGGAATGATTGCCCTTGTCGCCACTTCGAGCCCAAGCAAGTTTGATTAACGGAACGTAGCTATTACAGTTTTCGCCTAAAGTTGTTTTATTCTGAGTCGCTTCAGCTCCTACGAAAGACGTTTCGCTATCAATTGATACAGGAATGGACTCTTCACCGAGTTTGACGCTCACATCCAAGTCGGCTTTAGGCACAAGGCAGGAGAATAAACGGATCTTAGGCCATACCGTTGGCCGACCACCAACGATACCGGTGATGCCCGGCGCCATGCCTGTTGCAGCCTGTGCGATCTCTTTGGAAAATAAAACCAGAGACTTCTTATCAGGGCTAGCAACAGATATTTTTACCACGATCTCACGGCACTGGTCAGATGCGCCTTGTTCACCGTAAGTGGTTTCGGTGCCCAGTAACTCAATGCTTTTTTCCGAATAGGCCTTCAAGCCCTTAGCCTCGATCATATGGCTAGTCTTTTCAAGAATCGCTTCAGCCACGGCTTGGGCTTTCGCTTTTGCGTTGATTCCGGCTAACAAGAAGGTGACGGTGCACTTGAAACCGTCTCGCCAGGTTGCTGATACCTTGTATTGATCGCTCGGTGCTCGGCCTAGTGCGCCTGACACTTGGACGATATTGGCGCCGTCTTGCTTTAATCTGACTTGTGTAAAGTCGCAAGTAACGTCGGGTAATAGGTAAGCGTTAGGGTCACCGATCTCATAAACCAATTGCTCTGCAACGGTTGCTTCAGAAACTAAACCACCTGTATCTTTTGGCTTGGTGACAAAGAAGGAACTATCGTCCTTAATTTCAACAATAGGGAAGCCCATATCAGCAAAATCATCTTTAACGAGTTCCCAATCAGTGAAATTGCCACCGGTACAGTGGGCACCACATTCGATGATATGACCGGCCAAGCTGCCTTGTGCCAGTTTGTCGTAGTCATTCCAGGCCCAGCCAAACTCATGAACCATCGCACCCAACACGACGGCACTATCGACAACACGACCTGTGACAACGATATCAGCATCAGAATCTAGCGCGACGGCTATACCGGGCGCTCCTAAATAGGCATTCATGCTAACAAACATTGGTGGCATATCTGCACCGGTAAACATTTCTTTAACGCCTTGCTTGGCATAGTGAGACTTTTTCGGTAGTACGTTGTCGCCATCGACCATGGCAATTTTCAACTCAAGGCCCGTGGATTCAGCTACCTTTTCAAGTGCAGCGACACAGGCTTGCGGGTTAACGCCGCCAG
>NZ_LWEY01001240.1:0-1384 GCF_001634935.1 Oleiphilus sp. HI0043
ATTTTATCTCCATAAGGCAAGGTGCCTGTAAACATTTCATAGGTAATGGTTGCTAGCGAGTAGACGTCCCCCTGGATCCCGGGGTTATGTCCGCGTAGATAAAGCGGGTCTGAGTAGCCAGCTGTACCCAAAACGCCATCAGGAATAATCGGGCTCACGCACTCAGACAAACCGGCAACAAATACTGACCCGAAGTCCAACACCAAGGCCTTGCCCTCTTCAGTCACCATAATATTTCCGGGCTTCAAGTCTTGATGTACCGCCTCGTTTTGATGAAACGCTTTTAAGCCCTCTGCAACTTGTTTAACGATATTGATAGCAAGCTTTGGACTCGGTGGCTGGTTCTTTCTCAGCCATTTATCTAAGCCCTCTCCCTCGACATACTCCATGAGGTAATATAGAAAACTGCGCTTGCGGTCTTGTCGAATAATCTTGACCACATTAGGGTGCTGTATGCGAATACCTATCCATTCTTCCTGGATAAACCGGTCAATATAAGCGGTATCTTCCTCAAAGTTTGGTGAGGGCGTCTTCATCGCCAACAGCTCGCCTGACACTTCATCTTTTACTAGATACAACTGGCTTCGACTCGAAGCAAATAACTCTTTTTGGACGACAAAACCATCCAGTTTCATACCCTTTTCTAAAGCTGGCGGGAAAGGTAGGCGTGTCAGTTTCGCACTATAATCATCAAGGTTTTCGAAAGGCAGCTGTTCAACAATACCCACAACGGCACTGATATTGTCATCGGTTTCGCCTTCTCGTGCCAAATCTAGAAATTTGTCCGCGATAAACTCAGCCGGCTGGTCCATCGCCAGCGTTTCGATTATTCTCGCTTCCTCGATAAAGTCATGTACACCATCACTACACAGCAATAAGCGATCACCGGCTTCAAGAGGAATTCGCCCATAATCGAGGTGCAAGCGATTATCCATACCGATGGCGCGAGTAAGAAAAGTTTTACCGCCGCCTAAAGAAGCGACATGATCAGTAGTACATTGGGCGAATTCGCCTTCTCTCAGCAAAAATATTCGACTATCGCCAACATGAAAAAAGTGCGCGGTACGACCTTTGATGACGATGGAGCTGAATGTAGATAAGTAACCTTTAGTATCAGACGAGAACTCGTGACTCTTACGAAAAAGCTTGAGGTTAATCGTTGATAGAATCTGCTCTCCGCACTTACTGACTGACCAGGTGTCAGGCGTCTGGAAATATTCCTCAATAAAACGTTCAACAGCCGTATGGCTTGCTTCGCGCCCCGCTTCAGCTGATGAAACACCGTCGGCAACGACGAGTGCACAACCTTTATTGTTAAGCAGATAGCTATCTTCTGGAACCTTGACGCCAGCCGAGTCTTCATTGATCGGTTTTATACCGGCGT
>NZ_LWEY01001241.1:0-2108 GCF_001634935.1 Oleiphilus sp. HI0043
AACGCTAAGCAAAAAGCAAATTGCTGATATCCAAAAACTCGAAAAAGGTGAAACCACTGTAAAAGCCAGTGTGACAGACGCTGAAGGCAAAGAACCCATTCTTATGGAAATGGTTTGGGCCTGGACACCTAAAAAACGTTAAGCTCTCCACTTAAAAGCTGAGCAAGTGTTATGTGAATCTGCTTAGTTCAGCTTTTAGTATATTCCCCAAAATCACAACAGCTTGCTCTCGCTCTCTGGTCCATTCATGTGCATAACTTAACCGAATATAGTTATGGTACTTACTCGAATCGGTTGAAAAGATTTCTCCTGGCGCAACAATGACGCCCTCGGCCTTAGCCAAATGGTAGAACTCTGTGCTATCTACACCATCAGGCAACTGTATCCATGCAACAAAACCTCCTTGCGGCTTAGTGATGCGTGTTTCTTTGGGAAAGTGTAGCGCAATTAAATCTAGCAACCTATCGCGCCTCTGGCTGTAAACTTCACGAGCATGCCTCAAGTGACGGTCAAAGCGCCCTCTAGACAAAATATCGGCAACCGCCAGTTGGGGTAAAGCAAAGTGACTGGAGTTGCTTAAAAAACGTTGGTACTCAATTTTTTCCCGATATCGCCCTGGCATCACCCAGCCGACACATAGCTGAGGGTCAAGCACCTTCGAAACTGAAGAGCACAGCAGAATTCGGCCATCCTTATCATAAGATTTAACAGCTTTTGGCCTAGCATCACTGTATGACAGCTCTCCGTAAATATCGTCTTCAATCATCGGTAAATCATATTTTTCTAAGAGCTTCGCCAACTTGAGCTTCGCAGTTTCTGGCATCAAGGCTCCCATGGGGTTGCTATAGCTAGGAACTGATAACACAACTTTTACGGGCCACTGCTCGACTGCCAACTGAAGCGCGTCGATGCTCATTCCCCTTACCGGATCTGAAGGAATTTCAAGCGCTTTTAGCCCCAAAGATTCGATTAACTGTAACAAGCCATAATAGCCTGGCGACTCTACCGCAACCACATCACCTTTTTCACACAGAGAGCGTAAACACAATACAATGGCCCCTTGGCAGCCAGCAGTAATAATAATTTCATCAGGTGACACTAACATGCCCGCATCAGAAGCACGTCTGGCGAGCTGCTTCCTTAGTTGAGGACAGCCTTTTCCTGAGTCATAGCCAATGCCGAGAAACTTCTCAGTCCGCACAAGGTTTGCAAATGATTTTTTTAGTTGTTCAATAATAGGGAAGTCACTTGCCGGGACCGCTGCACCGAAGCTGACATTGTTTGGTTCTGCCGAACTGGCCAGGACGTCCATGATCAATTCTGAAGTGGTGACTTCATCCGGGCCGCAATCAGAGACAGAGTTGTGGATATGGTCTTTAGATAAATGTTCTACCGGCGCACTGAGCGCAATGGCTTTAACATAATAGCCAGACTTTGGCCTCACCTCAATCAGCCCCCAGTCCTCTAGTAAACCGTAGCTCATTAAAACAGTCGACACACTGACCGAGCGCTGTTTCGCTAATTCCCGAACAGAAGGAAGCTTATCCCCCCTAGCAAAAGTACTTTGCCGAATCTGCTCAGCAAGGTCATTTGCTAACAATTTATAAATAGGCTGTTTCATTGTTGTGCTCCCAGAACCATAACAGTTGTTCAAATATTATACTTAACAGTTCATTCATACTACATCTGTTATGGCTAATTTAGTTAAATTCTAAATCTGTTACGTATCAGACAACCTCCGTATAGTATTCATCTTCAAGCCCTATCATTATTAGTATTGCGAGGAAAGATACGATGAGACATGAAATACTCCCTTCGCCACAAGGTCTTCACAATTACTCAGGCTCATTAAAAGGCCTCACCAATCTATGTCTACGATTTGCCAAGCAATTACACTCGCTAGCATGGCGACTGGAGATACACCGACAACGTAAAAAGCTGCTTCAACTGAGTGATGCTCAATTAAGAGATATTGGCGTGTCCCGACAAGAAGCACAACTCGAAGCAAGTCAGCCTCTATGGAAGTAGAGGCTTAAGCCGTCAAATACCAGGAGGCAAATCACCCTGCTTTCTGTTATAAATAGGCTTCGTATCGGTATAAGAGCATT
>NZ_LWEY01001242.1:0-1891 GCF_001634935.1 Oleiphilus sp. HI0043
GGATAACTGCTTTGTTTTCTAGATCTTTTAGAGCTTGTGAGTCTGTATTTGCACAAATAAACTCTACACCGTCTACATCGCCAGATAGCATGTGGCGCACTGCGTTACCACCNCCACCGCCGACACCAACGACTTTTATTACTGCGTTTTGTGAAACATTCTCTACGAGTTCAAACATCACTCTTTCTCCTAATATTATATTTTCAATCTGCTAGTTGCTGCTTTGTATTGTTGGTTTTTGTAGGCAATTTTTAGAAGTTGCCGGTAAACCATGTTTTTATTTTTTCCATAAAACTTTCGCCTCCCTCAGACCTCATCATCGGCTCACTATCCGTTGTCCTCTGCTTCAGTCCATACATCAATAAACCAACGCCCGTTGCATACATCGGATTATTGACGACATCCGCCAAACCAGATACACCCTGCGGGGATGCTAATCTGACAGGCATATGGAATATCTCTTCTGCTAACTCAACAACGCCTTCCATCTTTGACGTCCCGCCCGTTAACACAATCCCGGCGGCAATTACATCTTCAAAGCCACTTCTACGTAACTCTGACTGTATCAAGGTAAATAACTCTTCATAGCGAGGTTCAACCACCTCAGCCAATGCCTGCCGAGACAAGTCTCGTGGTGGGCGATCCCCAACACTAGGCACTTTTATGGTTTCTTCTGCACCGGCCAATTGCGTCAAGGCACAGGCATATTTAATCTTTATCTCTTCCGCGTTTTGTGTCGGTGTACGCAGTGCCATGGCAATATCATTCGTCACCTGGTCGCCCGCTATCGGGATTACTGCGGTATGACGAATCGCACCACCGGTAAATATTGCGATGTCGGTTGTTCCACCACCAATATCCACAACACAGACACCTAACTCTTTCTCATCGTCAGTGAGCACCGCATAGCTTGAAGCCAACTGCTCTAAAATAATGTCATCAACGTCCAGATCACACTTCTGCACACACTTTTCTATATTCTGAGCTGCGTTAACCGCACAGGTCACCAAGTGCACCTTTGCTTCTAGACGCACACCAGACATACCCAAAGGCTCTTTAATGCCTTCCTGGCTATCAATCACAAACTCCTGAGGGAGAATGTGCAGCACTTTCTGGTCTGCTGGTATTGCCACAGCCTGTGCAGCATCGATAACACGATCAATATCGGCCTGAACAACTTCTCGATCTCGAACCGCAACAATGCCGTGCGAATTCATACTGCGAATATGGCTCCCGGCTATTCCTGCATAGACAGAGTGAATCTGGCACCCTGCCATCAGCTCAGCCTCTTCGACAGCTCGTTGAATTGCGTTAACTGTTGACTCAATATTGACAACAACCCCTCTCTTTAAGCCACGAGAAGGGTGCGAACCGATACCAACTATTTCGATCTGTCCTTCACTATTCTTCTTGCCAACAATTGCAACAATTTTGGAGGTTCCAATATCCAACCCCACGGTAAATTCATTTTCTAATGAGCCAGCCATTCTGGTGTTCCCACGTTACTTTTGTACCAACTTTGCTTTCGCGAAGCCTAAGGCCATCCGATGCCCGGCTCACAAACACATTCCTAATTCTTACTTTTTACCGGATCGCCACTTGATCGCTACACCGTTCGGGTAGCGAGCGTCGATTCGGCTAATATTCGCCACGTCAATATTTGCTCTGGAGCTGAAAACCTTACCAACTCGTTCCAGCTTGGCTTCAAGGTTCTGCTGCCCTTCGCGATCTTGTAGCTTAATTTCACCCATTGCGACCGCCACACCATTACTCAAGGTCATATTCCAGACATTTCTAGGTTTCAATTCCAGCGCTCTAATAGCCAAGCCATACTCTTTAAGGCCTTGCTGTAGTACTCCGAGCGTTGAATACATCATATTTTTCTTCGACG
>NZ_LWEY01001243.1:0-1995 GCF_001634935.1 Oleiphilus sp. HI0043
ACTGGTCGCGGAATCGGCCCAGCGTATGAAGATAAAGTTTCTCGTCGAGGTCTAAGGTTAGGTGACTTGGTTGATGCAGAAAACTTTGCTAAAAAGCTTAAAGAAATTATGGAATACCACAACTTTGTATTGGAAAACTTCTACAAAGTTGAGCCTGTAGATTATCAAAAGACGCTTGATGATGTGCTTGAGATGGCGAAGGTTCTTTTACCGATGGCGGTTGATGTCACGGACGAGCTTCACGCATACCGTAAAGCGGGTGAGAATATCTTGTTTGAGGGTGCCCAGGGCTCCTTGCTAGATATTGACCACGGTACCTACCCATTTGTAACATCTTCAAATACGACCGCAGGTGGCACGGCGACCGGTAGTGGTTTCGGTCCTATGTACCTTGATTACGTACTGGGTATTACTAAAGCTTATACAACTCGAGTTGGTTCTGGTCCATTCCCAACAGAGTTGTTTAATGATCAAGGTCGTCATCTTGCCGAGAAAGGCCATGAGTTTGGTGCAACCACTGGTCGTCCACGTCGTTGTGGTTGGTTTGACGCGGTTGGTTTACGTCATGCTATTCAGATCAATTCGGTGTCTGGTATTTGTTTGACCAAACTTGATGTACTAGATGGTCTTGAAGAGATTCAGGTTTGTGTAGGTTATAAGACTAAAGCGGGTGAAGAATTAACACGCCCACCGCTTGATGGTCGAGGTTATGAAGATCTGGAACCTGTATTTGAGTCGCTACCTGGTTGGTCAGAAAGCACTTTAGGTGTGCAGAAACTAGAAGACCTTCCTGAAAATGCTCGAAGCTATATCAAGTACATTGAAGAGAAGATTGAAGCGCCTGTTGATATTATTTCAACCGGCCCTGATCGTGTTGAGACGATTGTGCTGAGACATCCTTTCGACTGATTTAGCTAATCAATACTTAAAAAGCCTGATTGCTTTATGCTTTCAGGCTTTTTTTATGAGCGAGTGTTTTGAGTTGAGAGTGACTACAAGCTATTTTTTATTTGCAATGAAAGTCGCACGCAAAGGGGCAGGGTAGCCTTCAAGCGTTTTGCTCTGGTCTGTTGGGTCTAGGAAGTCCTTTAAGGATTGGAACTTCATCCAGTCCGTGCTTCGCTGCTCTTCAGTTGAGGTGATGTTGCTCTCTACACAGCGAATATTAGTGAAACCGGCTCGCCTTAGCCATAAGCTCAGGGTTTCTTTAGTTGGTAGATACCAGACGTTTCGCATCATGGCGTAACGATCCTCTGGCATTAGACTATAGCCTAGCTCACCTTCACAAATGAGCGTTTCCAGCACCAGTTCGCCGCCCTGGCGCAAGGTCCCCTTGAGCTCCAATAGGTGATCGATAGGTGAGCGGCGATGGTAAAGCACGCCCATTGAGAAAGTTGTGTCAAAGGCCTCTAGCTGTGGTGTCACATCTTCCATTCGTACTGGGAGCAAATGGATGGGTGCTTGAGGGCCACAATATTTCTTTAGAGTCTCGAACTGTAGTAAGAATAAAAAGTTCGGGTCGATCCCAATAACATTTTGTGCGCCTTCGCCCAACATACGCCAGCAGTGATAACCAGAACCGCAGCCTACATCGAGTATAATCCGGTTTTTTAAGGGGGTGATGTGGTCTTTGATACGTTCCCATTTCCAGTCTGATCGCCACTCCGTATCGATATGAACGCCGAATAAGTCATAGGGTCCTTTTCGCCAGGGTATTAAACCTCTAAGTGCTTGTTCAAGCTGTTTAAACGTATCACTATTTAGGCCTTCCTTGCTGTCGGCACCAACACGTGAAGCATCTAGATTGACGATGTCGGAGTTTAAAACTGGCAGAGAATGATAGGCCTCCAACCAACGCTTTAAGTCACCATGAGGCTTTTCTTGAAGCTTATGTTTGAGTAGGGGGATTAAAGTCTCCAACCAGGGTTCGAGCTTGTTGCTGCGCATGAAAGCAAATAAGTCGTCATAGAGAGGGTAGAAATCCATCGTTATACC
>NZ_LWEY01001244.1:0-1992 GCF_001634935.1 Oleiphilus sp. HI0043
AAAATAGCGCCCTTTTAGTAGGTGTCAAATTCGCTTTTGCTTAGATGGCAATCGATTCCTTCCAACTGCCATACCTGTCTCAATATTTGCTTGGTAGGAGTAACAGCGAATTATGAATTTTTCGAAACTCATTTACATCAGCTTATTGCTCTCGCTCTTCAGCTCATTTTCCAATGCGATAACTCAAACGAGCATTCGCTACCCTCAGCCAGGCGAAGTATTCACCAAACATCACAGTTACCCAATAGAGCTATTAAAGCTAGCCCTAAGTTATCATTCGGTGCCTCTAACAGTAGAACCCTCGCAGTATTTTATGACACAAGGCCGGGCTATCAAACAGTTGAGCCAAAGCAAGGGTATCGATGTGATGTGGACCATGACTTCCAAAGAACGAGAGTCAGAAGTAAAGCCTATTAGAATCCCTATTTATAAAGGCTTGATTGGCTGGCGCTTGTTCCTGACAACACCCGAGCAGTTGGCAACACGAAAACAAAGCCAAGATTTAAGGGCTTTAAAAAAAGCCACACTCATTCAAGGGCATGACTGGCCCGATACCAACATATTGAGATATAACAATTTTAAGGTACAAACTGGCCCCAGTTACGAAGGCTTATTTCAAGTGTTGTCACTTAATCGGGCGGAACTCTTTCCTCGCTCTATTATCGAGATCTGGGATGAACTAGAAACGCATCAACATCGCAACATTACCCTTGAGCCTCACACGCTACTCAGCTACCCGACCGCTACGTATTTCTTTGTCGCACAAGAAAATACGGCCTTAGCTAGCCTTATAGAAGAGGGGCTTCAGAAAGCCCTGTTGGACGGAAAGTTCGATGCGCTGTTCCAGCAGTATTATGCTGATCTGATACTGAAGGCTAATTTAAAGCAGCGACTACACTATCGCCTGATTAACCCTTTGCTTCCTGAAGCGACACCACTAGACCAGAAAGCTCTCTGGTTTCATTTAGATAAAGACTGAAAGCATCATTACTTTCAGCCTCTATACTAAGAGAAACTTAGTGTTTGTGCTTATGTTTATTGGGTTTATCGTGCTGGCTCGCATGCAAACTATTAAAGACGATTTTGATCCAGGTAGGCTCATTTAAGAAACCGTTTTCCCACTCGTCCCATTTTGCACTCAAACCTGCACTTTGTATCTCTTCCAGGCTCTTGTCATTCATCATGCTCTCGACCTCTTTCGCCGTACCACGCAACATGTCTCTGAAGGCAATAAGGTCTGGCTTCGTTGCCATTGGTCCGTGCCCAGGCACAATTTGGGTTGAGTCATCGATAGAATCTAAAATTCGATCAATATTCTGGGCGACACCTCGTACACGCCCACCTGCATCCACATCAACAAAGGGGTAAAAGCCGTTAAAGAAATGGTCACCCAAATGGACAATATTTTGTTCTTTAAAGAAGATCACGCTATCGCCATCAGTATGTCCGATTGGCAAGTGCATTACAGAAATATCATGCCCGTTAAAGTGGATAGTCATACGATGATCATAGGTAATATCCGGCAGCGCATGCTTTGGGTATGGTTCCGACACCATGTTAAACAGCTTAACCTCTTGACGAGAGTTCAAACGCTGATAAACATTATCATGCGCGACAACGGTAGGCTCTTTACCCAAGAGCTTATTGCCTTGAGTATGGTCACCATGCCAATGCGTATTTAGGATGTACTTAAGCGGTTTACCAAAAGTATCAAGTGTTTTCTCTAAACCACCTGACATATCGGCATAGTCACTATCGACAACCCGTCATCACCTTCGGACAATAAGATATTCCCGCCCTTTCCCTGAAGAAAGTGAAAGCCTGGCTTTAACTCAGTCACTTTAAACTGCTTAGTACTATGGTGGTGGTTTTCTGCAACACTTAAATTTGCAGACAATAACAACATGAGGCTGGCGCCCGCTTTAATTACGTTCACTAATTTATCTCCCTATTGATTGAGTCTTTAACATGCAAACATGTGAAGCGAAACGA
>NZ_LWEY01001245.1:0-13924 GCF_001634935.1 Oleiphilus sp. HI0043
CGGGTGTTCATGGGATCGAGCGTATCGGTACACAAGTTTTGCTGTCGTACCTAGAGATGCTGCTGTCGCGAATGTCTTGGGATGTGGTGGTCGCCAAACAATTAGAAGCAATGAACTTAGTGTTTTTGCCGATAGTTAATCCTGGCGGGATGTATCTCAATACACGTGCTAATCCCAATGGTGTGGATTTAATGCGTAACTCTCCGATGGAAGCAGAGAGCGAGGCCCTGTTATTTGGTGGCGGACAAAGAATATCGCCACACCTGCCTTGGTATTGTGGCAAGGTCGAGGAGCAAATGGAGCTTGAGAACCAGAAGCTGGTAGAGGTGGTCGAGCGTTATTCTGATCAATCGCCCTTTACCTTAACGCTAGACTGTCATTCGGGCTTTGGCTTCCACGATTACTTGTGGTTTCCCTATGCTTATCGCAAACGGCCTATTGCGGTACTCGACAAGATTTATGCGCTGAAATTATTGCTAGATCGAACTTACTCTCACCATCATTATATCTTTGAGCCTCAGTCATTGAGTTATATCACGCATGGAGATCTGTGGGATTACATCTACAAGCGACATAAGAATTCACATGAGAGTATGATGATTCCTTTGACGCTTGAGATGGGCTCATGGAATTGGATTAAGAAGCGTCCGACTCAACTATTCTCTAGGTCTGGTTTATTCAACCCGATGGTGCCGCATCGCCTGCAACGCGTTTTACGGCGGCATATTATGCTATTCGATTTTCTTTGCTCGGCAGCCATTGGCTATAAGAGCTGGATGCCCAAGAAAAAGCAGCAGGTACAGACCTTTCAAGCAGCTAAGCAGTTTTGGTATCGCTAATGGAAAAGTGGATGCTAATAAGGGGTTTGTCTCGCCAGAAATTGCATTGGGGTGAGTTTCCTGAGCACTTAAAAACACTGTCAGGCGCAGAGGTATTGTTTGAGGACTTGCCAGGTTTTGGTGAGCGACATCATGAATCTAGCCCGGGGACGATAGAAGAAATTGCTGAGAGTCTTGCGCCGAGGATTTTTGACTCAGCCAAGCTTGTTGACGGTAAGATCAATCTTGTAGGTATTTCCATGGGCGGAATGGTGGCGCTTGCCTTGGCTCAAATGCACCCTGAAAAAGTCGCTAGCCTGATACTGATAAATTCAAGCTTTAGACCCTATGCTCGCTTTTATCAGAGACTTCAACCTAAGGCCTATGCAGGCTTCCTAAAGGCCTGGTTTAACCCCGTTATGCGCTACAGTGAGCGTGAAATTTTGCGATTGTCGAGTAACATGAGAGATAGTGATGAGTGTTTGCTAGATGAGTGGTTAGACTTCAGACGTAAGCAGCCACCTAGCCGGAGAGCGGCAATCAAGCAAATTCTGGCGGCCAGTCGCTTTCAATGCGAATCACAAAAGCCCGTCGAACATATGCTGTTTATTGCGGCTAAACAAGACAGGATTGTTAGCTACCACTGCTCTGAAAATGCCGCCCAAGCATGGGGGGCAGATTATCGTTGTCATCACTATGCCGGGCATGACTTGGCTTTGGATGCACCACAGTGGTTAGCCGAGCAGATCGTTGAGTGGCGACAGAGTCTATAAAGAGCGGGGTGAGAAGTAAGCAAACCTGAATGATCAGGCTTGCTTACTTGAATCTAGGCACAGGTTCTATTTTATGAAGAGGACGTTGGAGTCCATATAAGGTGCCTCATCAGCATAATCGTTTAAACTAATGAAGCTAATTTTTTCGCTATCCTGTTCAGTAAAGAAGAACTTGTTACTGCCCAAAGCACGGTCGTAGACAATGGATATTGTGCCGTCACCTTGAAAACTCCAGGAAAATGAAAAAGACGAGCCATCATTTTCATCTCCGTTGGTAGCGCCCGTATTGTTAGCAAAGAACTCAATAGAGCAGAAAGGGCAGTCTTCATAGTAGAATTCTTTAGTGAGATCACTTAACGAAGGTTGAATTGCTTCTACTGCACAATGCCTGATATGACTGACATCGTCTTCAGGAAGTTGGAAGCAGTATTGGCCCTGTTCGATCGCAGACTCTCTAAAGGTAAGTGTTTCATCGGCAAGGTAAACAATTACCTCGTTATTTACCACTGCCCATGTACCGCTCGTTACGCTCGCTAAACGTGAATCGTTATCATCGTTTCCGGTGAATTCAAAGGTCATGTCAGAGAAAAAACTGAAGATAACATAGGTATCATCGCCAAGGTCGTCGATAAAAGCCTTGCCACAGAGGTCTGACTCGGAAATTGTGTCGGAGCTATTATCTGGCTCGGGGCAATCAGGCAGTGTTATATTTTTACTGTCAGAGCCACAAGCAGACAAAAATAAAATTAAAGTGATTAGTGCGAATAGTTTAGACGCAGTCATAGTGTCGTTTCTCAAAATTTGATTATAAAGAGGATTTATTTATAGCTTTCGCATAAGCACGAAAGCGTGAAGAGTTTTATCGACAGAACTAAATAGCTTTCTGTTGATCAGAAAGTTCAGTTGTCAGTATTGATTTTTGGGTAATTAAAATAGAATGTTCGTCATATTCAAAATCCTTTTAAATATTTGAAGTTTAAGGGCCGCATTTTTGCGTAGTAAGAACGCGAACTATACTGTGGAAATCGTGTTCTTAGCAATGACTTTTTGGAGAACTATCGGTGTACTTATCAAGCCCAGAAGACAATGAAGTTTTGTTTGAGTCAATCGCGCAAGATTTGATTCAAACCGGCTGCTCTATCAATGAAGGGGCGATCCCTCAGGCTTTGGCTGATGCTTTGGCGCAGGAAGTAAAAGGCTTAGCTTCAGAGAAATTCAAGAAAGCCGGAATAGGGCGTGAGCAAGACTTTGTGAGGAACGAGACGGTTCGCTCTGATGAAATCGCTTGGATCTCAGAAGAGACGGAGGCGGGTAAGGCTTGGCTTGAATGGGCGTCTCAATTGCAGTCTTATATGAACAGGCGCTTATACTTAGGCTTGTTTTCGTTCGAAAGTCATTTTGCGCATTACAGTGCGGGTGATTTTTATCAGCGCCACTTGGATGCCTTTAAGGGGCAGTCAAATCGAACACTCACTTTGGTCGCCTATTTTAATAAAGACTGGACGCAAGAGGATGGCGGTGAGTTAGTTGTATACAAGGATCAGGATGATCAAGAAGGGCAAAAAGTGCTTCCTAGCTTCGCGACACTGGTGGTCTTTCTTAGTGAAGAGTTTCCGCATGAAGTGCTGCCAGCTAAAAAGGATCGCTACTCGATTGCGGGTTGGTTTCGGGTGAATACTTCTTCGGCGGACCGGGTTGACCCGCCGGAGTAAAACGAAATGAGAGAAAAGTAAAGAAAGGGGACGGAGGGATTATTAATTGACCAGCAGACAAACTTCTCCGTAAACCCAAACTCTGATACTTTCAATGATTCTTAATCCATACGCAAAAAGGAGTTTGCGATGCCGAGAAGAAAAAGGATGTATTTGCCTGACGTGCCCTTTCATATTGTTCAGCGCGGGAATAATCGAGAAGCCTGTTTTTACTCACCTGAAGATTACCAATTTTACTTGCATGTTCTAGGCGAGGTACTGAGCCGTTACAATGTGGCGCTTCATAGTTATGTTTTGATGACCAATCATGTGCATTTACTTATGACAGCTTCAGAGCAAGATGGTATTTCTCAAGTGATGAAGGTGTTGGGTAGCCGTTATGCGCAGTACTTTAATAAGACGTACAAGCGCACAGGAACGTTATGGGAAGGTAGGCACAAATCAAGCCCTATTGATGGGGTGGCCTATTTGTTGAAATGTTATCGATATATCGAACTAAATCCGGTGACAGCGAAAATGGTTGAGCGGCCGGAAGAGTACAAATGGAGTAGCTATGGCTCAAATGCCTATGGTGATGAGCATGTTGTGACAACTCCGCATGAACTGTATCTTGAGTTAGGCAGTGATATAGAGCAAAGATGCTATCAATATCGTGAGTTATTTAAAGAAAGCTTGAGTGGCTCAGATGTGCACGGGATTCGGTTAGCAGAACACTATTGCCAACCGCTGGGTTCCGATAGGTTCAAGATCCAAGTTGCCGAGAAGACAGGGCAAAAGATTGGCCAGATGCGTAGAGGGAGACCAAAAAATGGCTAATAAATAATCCCTCCGTCCCCTTAAACATTACAATTATGTCGTTAATCCAAACCGCCAAGATGAATGGATTGGAAGCATACGCCTATCAGAAAGATGTGCTTAACCGATTACCGTCGCATAAGAATAATCGGCTGGATGAGTTATTGCCACATAACGGGAAGGCTGATCAATAGGTAATGCCCAGACGCTTACAAGGATCTTGTATAACTTAAAGATTAGGTGGCTCGTTTTCTATGATGTAATCAGATAATCTATATAGGGCTGTAATTTAGTATACCGTCACGTTGCGGTGATGGAGTTGGTAGGCTTAAGTTGTTGTTACAATGAACGAAGTGATAAGAAAGAGGAGGCTGAGTCGCTCGATGACAATAGGACCTTATAAAATGGTGAGAAATGTTTAATAAGTATGATATTGCGGCAGTGATACCTGTCAGACTTGGTAGTTCAAGAGTTTCGCAAAAGGCCCTTCTTGAGGTTGGTGAAGACAAAATTAGTCTGTTAGCGTGGAAAATAAGACAGCTTAAGAAAGTGCTGTCAAAAGATAGCATATACGTTAGTACTGAGGCTGATGTACTGATGGATATTGCTCGAGAAGAGGGTGTAAAAGTTCATCGTCGCGATCAGTTCCTTGCTGACGGACATAAAGCTACTTTTAGTGAGGTCATTGTTGGTGTCGTTAAAGATATACCGCACGAGCACATTGCTTGGGTGACATGTGTTGTTCCTTTGATGAGTCCTCAAGAGTATTTGCAGGGGTTTCGTGAGTACTATGATCATGTTATTCCAGAAACTTCAAGTTTCGATAGCTTGGTTTCTGTAAACTTGCTCAAGGAATATTTTTGGGATGATGAAAAACCAATCAATTATTCTGCAACAAAGAAACATACCATTAGCCAGGAGCTGCCTAATATTTATAGGGTAACGAATGGGCTGTATATGGCTCCTAAGTCATTGATGCTTGATAAAGAGTATCTTCTTGGTAAGAACCCTTTTAAGTCCTGTGTTTCCAAGATTGCGGGCATCGATATAGATGAATACGAAGACTATGAAATTGCTCGTGATTTAATGGGGATTTATCAGAGCAATGAGTCTAAAACTCAAAATGAGAGTGTTATATTTCTGGACTTTGATGGTGTAATCGTAGATTCGGCTAAAGAAGCATATGCTATGGCTATGCTTGCGACTAAAAAATCTCAGAAACTTTCTGACGTAGACTTGAATAGTGAGCATTGCAGGAGGTTTCTCGAACAGCGTTGTCATATTGGTCCCGCGTGGAATTACTATTATCTATTAAAGTGTTTGGACGAAGAGAAGGACGTCCAATTTCTAGATATGTTGCCAAATGAAGCAGGAGACGAAGCTAGGGTTTTCCAGGATAGATTTTTTGCTACGCGACAAGTTGTTAGAAATCATTTCTGGGATGAATGGCTTGATTTAAATCACTTTTATGAAGGTGCTAATGGCTTCATAGACTTAATAAATAACAATTCGAATGTTGTTGTTGTAACGACGAAGGATGCAGAAACTGTCAGTGCGCTTCTTGAAAAGTACGGTGTGTTGCGTGATGTCGAAATTTTTGATTCGAGGTCATATGACCAATTTGGCTGCAAGTCTTTGTTCATGGATGACTATATAAAACGAATGAATATCAAGAGGGCTCTTTTTATTGATGACTCATATTCTCATCTCGAAAAGTGTAATTGGGTTGAAAAGCTATCTACCATCCAAGCTAAGTGGGGTTATGTTTTTCCTGAGGTTTATGAGGATAATAAAAACGAGGTTCTTAATGCTGCAATGGAGATAATTGGTGGATAAAGATGGAATATCTAAAAAATAAAGTCGTCTGTGTGCTCGTTGTTAAGAATCTTGAAGGTTTGCAAAATAAAATTCGGGCATTAGTTGCTGATGGGTTTGATGTCTTTGAAGTAACTTTACGCACAGACGTAGCTCTCGATGCTATTCGTAGCATAAAGCGCGACTTTCCAAGTTTGAAGGTCGGGGCAGGTACTATATTGAATGTTGAGCAGCTAGATGAGTCGATTTGTGCGGGAGCCGATTTTGGGGTTTCTCCAGGGTTGAATGAACTAATAATTTCGAAATCTAAAGAGCGAAACTTTGACTTTATTCCTGGGGTCGCAACACCCACGGAGATTGAGAGAGCTATTGCCTTGGGTCTCTGTTTGGTAAAGTTATTTCCAGCAAAGCTCTTAGGCGGTGTTGAATATATTCAGGCAATTTCGGGGCCTTATCGTAATATGTACTTCATGCCGACAGGTGGGGTGAATGAGTCCACTGCGAAAGATTACTTGGATTTAGATAATGTTCTTTGTGTCGGAGGGTCATGGATGTTCTAAAAGGGTCTGGTGTGTCGTTATTAAGTGAACGTTTTGCACAGCTTGATTTATCCGACTGAATCAAGATCAATCGTATCAACGTTCGCTACTCTGAATATAGTACTAATACTATCAAGGGCCTGTGGATAGATATTGGCGCCAACAGATATAGAGTCTATTCGATCACCAAAAATCAGTTTTGCAGTGAGTAAAACTGTGCTGCAGCATGATATCAGAACGTCATACTCATTTTGTTCCAAATACTGTTCTAAACAAACGTAATCGTGTTCAATTTTTTTATAGTTTTCCTTGAATAGGCAGTCGTATTCGTCCCTTGGGTGGGCAATATAATGTATTTCAGTCACGCCCAATGAGCTTAACTTATTCTCTATTTCATTCGAAATACGGTGTTCAACTTCCTTTGGCGTTTTACTATTTTTTAGAAGGCACTGACCTACAACCAATGCTTTTCTAGCCCCTATTCGATCCGATTCAGAAGTTTTGTCAGGCAAGGAAATGTATTTCACTTTCGACTTAGGGTAAGGGCTTTCTAGCCCAGAAAAACTATAGGCAGTGCTTACGATGGGAGTATCTGTGCCTATTCGTTCCCCTTCTATAGGATATATGCGTAGTCCAGTGACTCCATAGCTTATGCGCGATGGCCATTTTTTCTTCGCTCTATATTCCCACTTTACGGATGCGTCTTCAGGTGAATAGTTTATCGTACCTTCAGGCACGATTCGAACTTCTATGTTATGACTTTTATTGAGCGTTCCAATGATGACGTTCGTATAAATTAGATCGAGCCGGTTAATGTAAAAAATATTCTTATCGTTTAAGTGCTTTTTGATTTTACTAATGTTTTTATGAAGAGCACGGGCTCTTCGGAAGATACCTCTTGATTTAGTTTCCAGAGGAATTACTTTACTTTTACGTTGCTTGAGGTAGTGGGAAGCTTTCTTGTTAAAACTAAAGAATATGGGGCGATGGATTTTTTCTGTTTCAATAATTTTTAGTGACGCAAAGCATTGAAGTTCAGTGTCAATCAGAAATATATGGCTTGTCATTACGTGTTACCAGCCCGGGAAAGTATTCTAAAGTGTTTAACAAGGTAAGGCCTAGTAATAAGGTACTTCTAAGAAGGGAACCTATGTTTGCCTTTAATCGATTGGTTAAGTAAGTAGATGTTATTTATGCTACCTGTTTAATGCAAGTCGATTATATCAGAAAGTTAAACGGGTCACTCAACTGAGTAAAACGAAAAGAGAGAAAAGAGGGGTAGTACCAAAAGGCCTGTATTTAGTGCTACCCGCTAAGCAAGTTTTGAGTTAGTCTATATCTGCTCAGATTGAAGGGCAATAACAAAAAAAATAGAATAACTTTACCATATTTGAGAAGGTTGCTTAGGCTATGAATTACTCTCTTGATGAAATGGCTGTGTTTGTAGCGGTTGTCGATAGTGGCAACTTCTCCAGTGCTGCGAAGAAAAGTGGTATTCCTGTTTCTACTATTAGTCGAAGAATTTCTGATCTGGAAACACGCTTAAATGTACAGTTACTGTATCGTACCACCCGGCAGCAAAAGCTGACTGATATCGGCGCAGTGTATTATGAACACTGCAGTCGCATGCTTCAGGAGGCTGAAACAGCAGAGTTAGCTGTTCAGAACTTACAAGCCAAGCCTTCAGGAATATTAAGAGTGACTTCGCCTTACGCCTATGAAGACCCATTTATGTCTGAACTGATGGCGAGCTTTATGGAGAAGTACCCCGAGGTTAAGCTTCAGAACCTGGTTAATCAGCGTAAAGTAGACCTGATTGAAGAGAAGATCGATTGTGCGATCATTGCTGGTCATTTGGATGATTCCAGTCTTGTCAGGCGTGGTTTGGGCTCGGCTGTCGTTGTTTACTGTTGTAGTCCTGCCTACATTAAGAAGTACGGTTACCCTGACAGTATTGATGACTTAGGTGGCCATAAATTAGTTCAGCTGGAAATCCCTGAATGGCTTAACCCTGAGCCGGATATACTGGTTGATTTGGTGGAAACACGTCTTGCCACCAATGATATGTTTATGTCTCGTCAGGCTGCCGTCGATGGTTTGGGAATCACCCGTTTACCTCGTGTTCATATCGCCAATGCGCTGGAAAAGGGTGAGCTGGTTGAAGTGCTCCCAGAGTATAACTTTGACTTACCTTTAAGCATCTTGTTCCCAAGCAATAAGCAGTTTACCACCAAACTGCGTGCGTTTATTGATCATATGGTTGAGTTTTCAGCCAAACATGCCAAGTGGGATTTTGGATAATCCCTATTGGCTAGTCAATTTTGAGTTGTGCATGATCCAGTACAATTCCGGCACCTGTTAAGCTTAAGTGATCGTCATCGAAATATAGTGCTTGGCCATCCCTTACTGTCGGACAGTATTCTTCAGAGCATATTGCTTCGAGAGGCTTAATTGCTTTCAGGTTATCACCAAATGGCAAGCTATCTAGTTTCTCAAGGATAAACGCATGACGCTTCATGTATGCATCCACTGTCGTGGTTTTATCCTTGTCATAGGTATAATCATCAACAAAGAGGTAGTTCGGGGTCAGTATCGTCGCGATATGATCTGGTAATTCTGGTATCGGATAGACTACGTAGACCATTTTACCTGCTTTTAATAAGCGACTGATAATCTCATCTAGGCTTTGCCAGTACATTTCCCAAACTTCTTCGTGCGTTTCTTTTCGGAAAGGTTCTCTCAGCCAATTATTGATATCTGGTTTAGATAAAAAACCTGTATATCGGTAGCCTACGATTACATTCTTAATGCTTTGTTCTTGTTCTAAGTAAGCTAGTGTTTCATTTGTCCAATTATGGCAGCCACCTCGTTTGACATTATAGTTCAGCGCGGGTTGGCAGCCACTAAACGACAAGTGACGGTTGCCTTGCTTATGAGGCTCGAGCTTCTTTGCTAAGGCATAAGCAAGTTCTACGGTGTGACTATCTCCAAAAGTAGCCCAGGTGACATTGTCGTTGAAGTAATGACACGATTCTTCCGGGCGCAGGTAGTCTTTCCCTTTGGTGTGGCACTGTTTTCTCTTAGGGTTATGTTCAATCGTTGCATCATATTCGGTGCTAAAACGAAATTGCATGCCGTCAGTTGCGAGTATGAATCCAAAGCCTAATATAGCAATACCTATCCAACGTTTAGCAACCTGGATCATATCCTTGTTTTTGAACTTAGGGCTTCTTCTAAACGGGGTTTCGACATAGCGGTAACTTAGAAAAGCCAGTACGAAGGTTAAAAGTACTGCCAGGATGAATAGTGCTTCAGAAGGTTCGCCTGAGCTCTTCATCCGCAAGAACGCGAACAATGGCTGATGCCATAAATAGAGAGAATAGGAGATGAGTCCTACGGCTACAATTGGCTTTAGAGAGAGTAATTTGCCAGCTAGAGTTTGGCGATCAGCAAATATAATGATTAGGCTGGCACCTATAACGGGTAGCAAAGTATAAAAGCTAGGAAATGGCGTGTCAGCATCAAAGCAAAAGAATGAAGCGATAACCATTGTGAGACCAGTCAAAGACGCTATCTGCCTGACGGGTCTCGTATATGAAATCTGATCAAATTTGTATATGGAAATAATTGAGCCAAACAATAGCTCCCAAGCACGAGAGGAAATTAAATAGAAATTTGCTGCGGAGTCTCCTTTGAAGGCCATATATTGCGATAACAGTAAAGAGGCGAGCGTGAGAGCGATAACGATTGCAGAGAGTGACTTACCTTTACGGAAGGCATATAAGGCTAACAAAGGAAAGAGTACATAATACTGTTCTTCTACTGCAAGGCTCCAGGTATGTAACAGTGGTTTTTGCTCTGCTGCCGTAGAAAAATAATCACTAACGCTATAAAAATGGAAGTTAGAGATGAAGCTGATAACCGTTAGCCCGCTATTGGCATAAGATTTAAAAAGCTCTGAAGGCATCACGACAACGGCAATAAGCGTTGTTACAGTCAGCATGCTAAATAAAGCGGGTAAGATTCTACGTGCGCGACGCTCATAGAAGTTTCTGATCGTAAAAGTACCTGCGTTCAGCTCATCCAGAATGATACGGGTAATCAAATAACCGCTGATAACAAAAAAGATATCGACGCCAGCATAGCCACCGCTAAAACCAAATAGTCCAGCGTGGAAAAGAATGACTGGTAGCACTGCTATGGCTCGTAAACCGTCAACTTCACTTCTATAAAGCATTATGAATCCTGGATCTGATAGGTATTTCAATAAATGGCGGCGATACTAACATACAAAAAAATATGTGGACAAGTTTGGGGCTTGTGTTGTCTTCCTTCACCGTTTATGGGATTGAGTATGTCTTAATAATAGGAACCATTTTATTGCTCTTATGGTAATATCCTTGGCTACGATACTTTCTCTGGGAAACGTCTTGATGCAACAAACCAAAACTTATCCGCCACTTCGTTATGATTCATATTTGATCCAACTATTTCGGTGGTTTGTTAAGCCTTTGTTACCCGTGTCGTGGTTTCGCGACCCCATTCCTGAAACCGAAACTCGGTCAGCTGTTTCAGGTGAGTTTGATCTGGAAATCGTAAGTCATTGCTGGAACTACTCTAATACCTTGAGCTATCAGTTAAGTTCATACGTCAACTACCCACCCAGTAAGTTACGTTTAACCGCAACCGTGTTTTATGCTGAGGAAGATAAAGGTACCAAAGCTGTTTTAGATTACTTTTCTAAGCTAGAGGTGCCAAATGTTACTTGGAATTTTCAGCCGCTAAGTAAGGGAAAACTATTTCGCCGCGGAATTGGTCGAAACATGGCGGCTCGTTCGACTAAAGCTGACTGGTTGTGGTTTACCGACTGCGATATTATTTTCCATAAGAATTGCCTCGATTCTTTGGCTGAAGCACTTCAAGGTAAGAAAGATATTTTGTATTACCCGCGCTCCGAGAAAACAACTGACATGTTGAAAGATGACGACCCGATGTTGCGTAAAGATGCCGAGCCTCAATTAGTTGATATTGAAACCGCGAACTTTAGCTCTCATACTCGTGATAAAGCAAAAGGCGCTTTTCAGATTGTACATGGTGATGTAGCTCGGGCGATTGGCTATTGTGAAAAAATAAGAATCTTCCAGACCGAAACGCTAACCTGGCGTAAAACTTATGAAGATACAGCGTTCAAATGGCTGATTAAGTCGGAAGGAACCCCTCTAGATATTGATGGTGTCTTTCAAATTCGTCATGTGACGAAAGGGCGTTATGCGCAGGATTCCAATATATCTAAAGTGCGTAGCAAGATCAGACACATGCAAGAATAGCCGGTGCTGACGACGCGATGAAAAACTACTATTTCATATCCTCTCCTTTACACTTTTTTATTGCCTCTAACTTAGCAATTGAAAATCAAGGACAAGAAAACATAGCTGTAATTGTTTCAAAAAACCTGGATTTGGCCAAATCCTTCACTCTAGCGATTGAGCAAGTAAAGGGATTGTTTCAAGAAACCGTTTCTTTAGCGAATGATAAAGGTCTCGGAAAGATACAGCATCGTCGGGAGGTCATGAAACGGATTGATGTTTTGTTTGCTTCGGATTCGAGTAAACAAATTTATACTGGAAATGATCGCCGAGTAGAGTTTCAGTATGCGATGCATGTTGCCAGTCAATCGGGTAGACGTGCGACCGGTATTTACATGGATGATGGTGCGGTGA
This sequence comes from Oleiphilus sp. HI0043, assembly GCF_001634935.1. Classification (NCBI taxonomy): domain Bacteria; kingdom Pseudomonadati; phylum Pseudomonadota; class Gammaproteobacteria; order Oceanospirillales; family Oleiphilaceae; genus Oleiphilus; species Oleiphilus sp. HI0043. The sequence goes on from NZ_LWEY01001245.1 coordinate 12,173, forward strand.
GCTATATTGGCCACAAATCAATGAATAGCTTCGCTCACCGTTTTCTGGATCCTTTTCTTAAGAAACTCGTATACGGAACCTGGTGGAAGAACGCCCTGACAATAGGCTCTTCTGCTTGGATTTCAAAAGCCTATTTGGCGTTCCCTGAGTATGCTCACCCTCTGTTGCAGGAAAAGAAGCGCTTAGCGCTCAACACAGATTTGTTCTCATCTGATCAATTTAAACAGCTTTCTAAAAGTTTACTTGATGATAGAAAGGTCGATTTAAGCTGTTTCGATGCGATTAAGGTGTTGATTACTTTGCCTCATGAGGCTAGTTATATGAGGCAGCCGGATAGTCTAACAAGTGCCTATAAGCGATTGTTAGAAACTTTCTCCCCTCGTGACATTGGGGTCAAGGCTCACCCGAGGAGTACTAACCTTGACTTGCTCGATGAGATGTTTCCAGGTTCAACCCGTATCGATAAAAATATAGGCTTTGAGCTTATCTTGCCTCTGCTGGGAGATGACGTGCTTGTTTTGGGCGATATCTCGACAACCTTGCTGTCTGCCAAGTGGTTGAGGCCGGATATTCGTGTTGAAACATTAAGCTGTGAGGTGGCTAGTCAGCAAATGAATGACTTATTCAGCGCTCTTGGGATAAAGAAAAGCTATTCATTGGAATAAGCATTAACACTTAAATAATGGATATTGACAGTGAAGAAATATAAAAAGACTTATTGGGGGGCTATCCCAAAAGAGTTTAAGGCTCATGACAATGTGATATTCAAACGCTTTGGGAGGCGGTCAAATTGGTCGAGTGCTACCTCTATATTGGGTTTGAAGGGCGGAGCCTGTGCGAAGACAATGTTTTTCAGCATGCTTGCTCGAACTGTCCATAGCAATCCTGACTTGTTTGAATCAATACCCCCTGTTTCAATTAATTGGTCGGAGCGTTTTGTCGATGATGGCGATAAAACGCTTGTTGTTGAACATGGCTGGCTACCGAGATCGTCTTATCAAATCTCTCCTCATGGGGCCAATGCACGCAGCCACACTCAGTTTGACTCTGGCGTTGATTATGTTGAGCGCATAGGTCGACGCGATTTAGAGCACTGCAAAGCTCGCGCTCAACACTTCTTGAGGCCTAAAAAGGTTGATATCGCAGGCCTTACTCAAAAGCCTTTTTGTTTATTGCCACTCCAAGGAGGAGAGGACTATAACCTGAAGTTTTCTGATTCTGGTTTTGAGAGCTTGTATGGGCAGAAGGGCGCCAACGATTTATTGGCTCAGGCGCTAATTGATCGGAGTTATGCGGAAGCGCAAGGTGTGAACATTATCGTGACTGAGCATCCTGCTAAAAAATGCCGCTTATCTAATGCTCCGACGTTACCAAAGGGTGTGACATTTATCGAGGCTAAGAAAGGTATCCGTAGTATTGATTTAGCCGCGCATAAAAATTGTGTTGGGGTCGTATCGGTTAACTCTAACTTGGTTCATGAGGCAATGGTCTTAGGCAAGCCTGTTTGTTCTTATGGGCGTTTGATGTACAAGAGTGATGATAAGCCAATGTTTTCGTCAATTGCAGATATGCTGACATGTGGCGAACAAGACCTCAGCCTGGCTGATCAGTATTTAGCGCTATTATTTTTAAGTCAGTGGGAACTCACTGACTTAATGGACCCTATAATTGTGCAGACTTTATTAAACAGCATGGGGAAGGTTTTCCCTTGGGAGTTACGTCGAGGTATTTAACATTGGCTAATGTAAAAGA
>NZ_LWEY01001246.1:0-1746 GCF_001634935.1 Oleiphilus sp. HI0043
AAGCATTAGAAGTTTAACTAGCGCCTGAAATGGTTTGAGTTTTAATAATTATTGAGTTAACTGGATAGACACCAGAAAGAGATATGACTATGCAAAATGATACAAATGATTCGACGACACAAGCAGGCGCACAAACCGAAACTAAGACGCACGCTATCGATATCAGTTCACTACAGCGTAAGTCTGCAGCTCTAAAGCTGGAAGACGAAAAAATTGCACTAACCGTTGACGATTTACGCTTATGCTACGGTGAAAAAGAGGCCCTTCACGGCGTAAATATGCAGATCCCACAGAACCGAGTAACGGCTTTTATCGGCCCATCGGGTTGTGGTAAATCGACATTATTGCGTTGCTTCAATCGCATGAACGATTTGGTTGATGGCTGTAGCATCACCGGTAAAATCATGCACGAAGGTAAAGATATCTACCAACGTAAAGTCGAAGTGGCTGAACTTCGTCGCCGCATTGGTATGGTATTCCAGAAGCCAAACCCTTTCCCAAAGAGCATCTATGAAAACGTCGCTTATGGCCTGCGTATTCAAGGAATCAACAAAAAGCGTATTCTAGATGAAACAGTAGAATGGTCTCTACGTTCTGCAGCACTTTGGGATGAAGTTAAAGATCGTCTTGATGATAGCGCATTGGGTCTATCCGGTGGTCAGCAACAACGTTTGGTGATCGCACGAACCGTTGCTGTTAAACCAGATGTATTACTGCTTGATGAACCCGCTTCAGCCTTGGACCCATTGTCTACGCTGAAAATTGAAGAACTGATTCACCAGCTAAAAGATGACTATACTATCGTTATCGTAACCCACAATATGCAGCAGGCTGCTCGTGTATCTGACTACACGGCGTTTATGTATATGGGCGACTTGATCGAATTTGGCAACACTGATGAGCTGTTTACCAACCCACGTAACAAGCAGACTGAAGACTATATAACCGGTCGTTACGGTTAGGTTTAGGACTATATCAACTCGCTACATGACACTATGCTGCATTAACGGATAAAAGAGGCAAATATGAGTATTACAACAAACGACGGCCACACTCAGCACATTTCCCAGCAATTCAATCAGGATTTATCTGAGTTGCGTAACCAGTTGCTAAATATGGGCGGTATCGTACAGCGTCAAGTATCTGATGCAGTAGAAGCTCTTATCACCAACAATAGCGAACTCGCCGATACGGTCCGTAACAAAGACCAAGAAGTTGACGCAATGGAGTTACTGATCGACGAAGACTGTACCCAGTTGATTGCACGACGTCAGCCGGCAGCGAGTGACCTTCGCTTAGTCATTTCTATCATCAAAATGGTTGCAGATATCGAACGCATTGGTGATGAAGCCAGTAAGATTGCCAAAATGGCAATCCGCCTGACTGAAGAGGGCAAAGCACCTCGCGGCTACGTCGAAATTCGCCACATCAGCGATCATGTTGGTCAAATGGTCAATGGTGCACTCGATGCCTTTGCACGTTTCGATATCGATATGGCACTGGATATTATGAAAGAAGACCATGCTGTCGATGCCGAGTACAAGTCAGCGGTTCGCTCACTGATGACCTTCATGATGGAAGACCCTCGCAGTATCTCCCAGATTCACAGCGTTATGTGGGTACTACGTGCCTTGGAACGTATCGGTGACCATGCGTGTAATCTGGCTGAGCACGTGATCTACATCGTAAAAGGTAAAGATGTGCGTCATATGCCGATTAAGCAAGCTGAGCAGCTTGTTGAGTCTT
>NZ_LWEY01001247.1:0-1260 GCF_001634935.1 Oleiphilus sp. HI0043
TTCATTTACAAATAAGTTCAATATCTAAATAATAGCGGCCGTTAACTTATTGAATGAGTACCGATAATGTCTTCTTCCTATACCTATGATGTTCTAATAATTGGCAGCGGCGCCGCTGGACTAAGTGCTGCTCTCGGTTTGAATAAAGACTTATCTGTTGCAGTGATATCAAAGGCAGGTCTATCTAGCGGCTCGACACCTTGGGCGCAAGGCGGAATTGCAGCGGTGCTCAGCGAGAAAGATGATATCGAGTCTCATATCAGAGACACACTTAATGCAGGTGCTGGTTTATGTCACGAAGACGCAGTCAGGCAGACTGTAGAAAACGGCAGACAGAGTGTCTCCTGGTTAGTTGATCAGGGTGTTGACTTTACCAAGATGGACAACGCTGAAGAAGACACTTATCACCTAACCAAAGAAGGTGGTCACAGTCACCGCCGCGTGATTCACGCGGACGATGCGACTGGCTTGGCAATCTCTACAGCACTTTGTTCGCAGGCAGAGTTAGCAGAAAATATCGATATTTTTGAAAACAGGGTTGCGGTCGACCTTATCACACACAAAAAGCTTTTCTTACCTGGCAATCGCTGCGTCGGGGCTTATGTACTTAACCAGTCCAGCGATCATGTCGAGCTATTCAAAGCACGATTCGTCGTACTGGCAACTGGCGGCGCAAGCAAAGCTTACCTATACACAAGCAACCCTGACGGCGCCAGCGGTGATGGCATTGCCATGGCCTGGCGTAGTGGTTGCCGCGTGGCCAATATGGAGTTCAACCAGTTTCACCCTACCTGCCTTTACCACCCACAAGCTAAGTCCTTTTTGATAACTGAAGCGGTACGTGGCGAAGGTGGAAAGTTGTTACTGCCAAATGGCGAACGATTTATGCATCGTTTTGATAAGCGAGAAGAATTAGCGCCGCGTGACATTGTCGCTCGAGCTATTGACCATGAAATGAAACGTATCGGTGCCGACCATCTTTATCTTGACATTAGCCACGAGCCAGATGATTTTATCAAGTCTCACTTCCCGATGATTTATGAGACTTGCTTGAAGTTTGGTATCGATATCTGCCACCAGGCAATTCCCATCGTCCCTGCTGCACATTATACCTGCGGAGGCATTATGGTGGACCACCGAAGCCGTACTGATGTTAATCAACTCTATGCAGTTGGCGAGGCGTCGTTCACGGGTTTACATGGCGCAAACCGAATGGCCAGCAACTCCCTGACTGAATGTATCGTTTATGGACAGGCAGCA
>NZ_LWEY01001248.1:0-1702 GCF_001634935.1 Oleiphilus sp. HI0043
ATGGGACTCTGCACTACCGACACTTAATCCCGCATTACCGTTACCCGAATAATCCTCGATCGACACGCCTGCGCCCGACCAATTATTTTGCTCAAAGGCAAAGTGAGCAAGAGGCTGATAGGCGCCACATGAACGTGTCTCGGTATATAAGGCATTCACTTGCGAATCACTTAGAACGCTGTTGTATATTTTGACTTCATCTAGCTGACCTTGAAAGTACTCTGGCGAACCACCTGTATCTTCTATCCGGCCGATACTCGTGAAAGAGTTGCCAATCACACCTGCTGCTGCGGTGCCACTTTGATCCAACACGCCATCAATATATATTTTATACGCACCACTACCGGCATCACGTGTTAGTACCACATGATGAAAGCTATTATCATTGATCACTCCTGAGGATTTTGTTGAGTAATCGTTACCGACCGATAAGCCAATATGGCCCGAGGCATCGATCCAGCCCCAAAAGATATCGTCGGAGCCTCCCGCCTCTTCTATACCTGCAATACCGGGCGCCTGCCATCCGGTATTATTTCCTACTTGTGTGGTCTTGATCCAAAAACTCAGTGAAGAGGTTCCCGTAAGCGTTGTGCCTACGGCTGAGCTTTCAATGTAGTCATCAACACCATCGAAATCGCCTGCTCGGCAAAGGTGTGCTGTATTCGTTGTGTCTAAGCCATTTTGAGAACTGGCATTGCTAGAACTAGCTGAGCTATCCACCACATCACCTGATGAGCCAGACCAAGCCGTCTCGTCCATTCGAAATTCTGCGACAGGTTCAGGTAGCTCACCTGTGACCGCACATGAACTCAAAGCTGCACTTGGAATAGCTTCCCAACTGCCACCGTCACGGCGCCATTGCAAACGAGCATAAGCTTGACCAGTATGCTCAAAGTGCTCCATCTGAACGATATAGCCCTGCCCAGAATTTAATAATTGCGCCGCAGAAGTGCTCGAATAACGCGGTCCATGAAGGCTCCAGTCATTAATAATCTCACTACCTTCAAGGTCTAAGCGTACACCATCATCTGAATACAGCCGGAACTCATAACTACCTGTTTGTGTCGGTACCACATAGCCATTCCAACGAATACTGAAACGCTCATTATTTCCAGAGGTACTAGGGAAAATAGTCGGCGTTCCTGAGCCCCAACCAAAATCCACTTGGCTATCTTTACGCAGATATGCCGTACCGGTAAATAAACCTGAAGGCTGAGAAACCTTGGTTCCACTTCCGTTACGTTGATCAAAGTAATGACCAGTTAAACCAGAGAAATCAACGCTGTGATCAGTACCATCCACCGTCAAGGTATATGCCTGGCCCGCTACAATTCCTGTTACCTGCAATACAACCGTTGTGTCACTTTGCTGACTAACACTACTAATCGTCGCTGCATTTAAGGAGTAGTAGCTAGTATCTAAGGCATCACTATCAATGGTATTGTCGAATTCGACTACCAAGAGATTATCAACACCACAGGCACCATGGACACTATCAACATTCAATACACCACTCGCCCCTTCTCTCAAAGCAATTAAGTGACCAATGGCATCATCAAAAATTGTTGACGCCGTCGCGACTCGATCACCCGATGCACCTGCCGTAGGTCGAAGCTCATATGCGGCCATTGTTGTTATTCCGTCATTACCCTTATGTTCCTCAATATCGTACATTTCAGTCATACCGACAGGTGCGGAAAAC
>NZ_LWEY01001249.1:0-1567 GCF_001634935.1 Oleiphilus sp. HI0043
TTCACGCCAATTCGTTAAATTTGGCGGCACAATGGATGCTATTGGCGCGATTACCTCCCAGAAAGGCCTTGAACTCGCCTTGGGTACGTTGGCTCGTCCTCGTGCCGGTAAGTTGATGACCCAGGGTAATTACGAAGTGGTTGCAACTTTTCCGGTAGGGTCAATGTTTGCCTTTGTAAATGACCGATCGATAGAAAGTATCGATGACTTTGCTGGTAAAAAACTGGCAATTCTTAATGGAGACCCCCAGGCTAAAAAGTTTGCCGACTTGGCGGGTGCTTCTCCCTTCAATGTTTCTCTGACCACTTTTGCAGGGCAATTCAATAATGGTAATGTCGATATTTTGTTGATGCCAGCTTTGGCCTATAACACATTTGAGCTATACAACGGATTAGGTGACAAGGGCGGGATAATTGATTACCGACTTTATTATGGCATGCTGCAAACAATCGCTAAGCGTGATCAATTCCCTGAGGTATGTTCCAGGAACCGAAAAGCCAGAAAGCGTGAGTGCGTTAGCTTTGGCCACAAAATGCGTAATTATATCCTGACACGAATGGATGATATGGAACGAATGGTTAAGGATGCTGAGAATGAAATACCTCAAAACTACTGGATCGAGATTAGTCAGTTTACTAAGGATGATATTGATCATTTCAGTAAACGTGTACGCATGGCACTAAAGGCAGACAAGGTCAATCATCCTACGGCACTTAAGTTACTCTGGAAAATTCGTTGCCGTCTGGATCGTTCTCGTGGCGAGTGTGCTGCAAACGCTAAACCAGAATAGCTACTTGATGAATAAGAAAGCCCCTACAAATTATCCTTTGTAGGGGCTTTTTTGTTGGGTTTTAGTTTGGAGTAGAAGTAAGGATGTTTTCTGTGCCTTGCTTACCCGCAGTCTTCTCTTCCAGCTTGAGTAGAATTGCGGGTAGCGCTATAAAGTCGAATATCAGTGCTAGCGTAATCGTTGTTGCAGTGAAGATACCCATGTGGGCGTTCATGTTGAAGTTGGACAATGCAAGCACCATAAACCCTGCGACTAAAACGAAGGTTGTCACCCAAAGTGCAGTACCAACGGTTGCGAAAGCATATTGCACCGCTTGCTCGCTAGTATAGCCTTTCTCACGCCTAGCCCTTCGATACTTGCTTAAAAAGTGGACGGTATCATCAACGACGATACCCAGGACCATACCTGTTGCGGTACCTACGGATATGCCAACATTACCGTTGAAGATACCCCACAAACCAAATGCAGCACCAATAGGTATAAGGTTAGGGATTAGGCTAACCAAGCCCAGTTTGACTGACCTGAGTACGATCACCATGATGATACAAATTAGTATCAATGCATAACTTACCCCCGAAACCATACTCATAACGTTTCGCTCACCGATATGAGAGAACATGATATTCGGGCTCGCAGCATAGAACTCAGTAATATCGGTATTTGTCTCAAGCCATTCAGCAATATCCTTTTCAAGCGCTAAGGTTTTGTAGCTTGGTATATTGTTTAGTACAACAGTTAGTTTGATAGATGATTTATCTACGTTTAACTGGTTGTTGA
>NZ_LWEY01001250.1:0-742 GCF_001634935.1 Oleiphilus sp. HI0043
TATATTTGATGATACTTCGCTAGATTATCCGCAAGTGAGTCTAGAGGTTATTCTCAAGGCGAAACCTAAAGTGATCATTGTTCCTTCGCATCATGGTGCAGAATTGGGCGATGCACAACAATGGGCTACCTGGCGCGAGATTCCAGCAGTAAGAAATCAGCATATATTTTCCGTGAATGGTGACGTAATGCATCGTTTTTCACTTCGCGTGATTGATGGAATGAAGTCCGTTTGCAGTGCTTTAGATCAAGTCAGAGCCCGCTCATAAAATAAATAATCTAACCTACCTTCCTGAAGGAGTACGACCTTGGAAAAGCAAGATAAAAATGCTTCACATAAAAAGAAGATGCAAAAACAAAAGGCCAATGTAGACGCTAATATCGAGGCAGCCAATATTGAACGTGGTGTCTTAATAGTGCTTACAGGAAATGGCAAGGGAAAGAGCAGTTCTGCTTTTGGCATGGTTTTGCGGGCCTTGGGCTATGACCATAAGGTTGGAGTAGTACAGTTTATCAAGGGGGCACAGCTTTCAGGTGAAGAGCTTTACTTAAAAAACAAATTGCCAGATGTAGACTTCTATCAAATGGGGACTGGCTTTACCTGGAACACGCAAGATCGAGAAGCAGATATCGAAGCGGCCGAAAAAACCTGGAAGGTAGCGGAGAAAATGCTTGCAGATGACAGCTACAACTTGGTCGTGCTGGATGAGCTGACCTATATGATTGCCTATAAATACCTTGAA
>NZ_LWEY01001251.1:0-1339 GCF_001634935.1 Oleiphilus sp. HI0043
TGTAAGTATCAGTGTTGCCATTTAATCGCTTAGAGCGATTAAATGGCAACACTGATACTTACACGGCACGCACAAGCCTCTTTAGGAAAGCAAGACTATGACCAGCTTTCTGATCTCGGCCACAAACAAGCCCATTTACTAGGTGAATATTTTGACAGCACTTCTATCAAGCCCAGTCGAGTTATTTGCGGCAGCTTAAAAAGGCATATTGAAACCGCTGACGCGATCACTCGCTCATTGCAATATAATCAAGCTATCGAAACTGATCCGCGCTGGAATGAATTCGACTTTAAGGGATTGATAAAAGCTTATTTGTCACTTAATAGCGACCAGGCGTTTAACTTAAGTAGAGACTCCAACCCGGCCACCTTTTTCAAGTTATTGAAAAAAGCTATGTTTGCCTGGGCGAATAACGACCTAGTAGGTCTGGTAGATGAATCTTGGAGCGACTTTGAGTACAGAATTGAAACTGGCTTAGAGGCAATTCGACAGCAAGCGGATCGTGATGATACCGTTATGTTAGTCAGCTCAGGTGGCGCAATTTCGATGGCGATAAGAAAAGTGATGGGACTAAGCGTAGAGCAGATGATTGATATTAACTTTCAGATTAAAAACGCAAGCTACGCTAGTTTCGATATTAAGCGGGACCGAATGGTGCTGTCGGGTTTTAACCATACCCCTCACCTAGAACTAGATGAGGGCAAAACTTTAATAAGCTACGCCTAAGATGTATCGGCTCGAACTTGGCCTTACAGCTTAGAATATAGGCTGTACTTAAACTAACGAGCTCACTAAGGCCTAAATGTCCGCAAGTCGGACTCTCGGCATCGACAATAAAGTTTGGATATTCAGGCCAATATTGACCTGATCAGTTACATCGGGAATGTGAGAAGAGCAGACACAAAACTATCCAGAAACTTCCTATTATCGCATTAGCTATTTTAAGAGAAATAAGACTTCAATTGCTGAGCGCAAACAAAATCTAGCGCCACTGCACTTTTAAGTCGATTATTCATAATCAACTCTCTACATAATTATTTTTCAATTCCAGCTCATTGAAAAAATCGGGCCATACTATATTCAGTATTTGTTTTTTCGCCCATACAATAGCGGCACAACAAGCACGGTTAAAATCGCCGAGCTGATGGATCCAAAAATCAAGGAGACAGCCAGTCCTCCCATCACGGGATCAGGGATGATTACCAGTGTTCCAAAGACAATGGCCAAGGTGGTTAAGGTTATGGGAATAATTCTTAATGCGCCCGCATCTGAGATAGCCTCTTCTGGCGACATGCCTTCGGCTATTCTCTCCCTGATAAAATCAACGATCAGCAAAGAA
>NZ_LWEY01001252.1:0-2499 GCF_001634935.1 Oleiphilus sp. HI0043
GCCTTACAAACAATGTATTTGGCATGAGTTTACTCTATCTGTTTTGAACGACGCTAATCGTTTTATTATAGCGCCACTTGCTCTTTGGTAATTAAATATTTTTGGCCCTGGTTACGACTAAGAACCTGTAAAGACCCGTCTTCGTTACTCCGATAGAGTACACTTCTTAACCTGACCGTGCGCTCGGAAAGTGTCACTTCGGTCGCTAACTCGTAAAAGTCAGATCGAACCCCGATGTAATTAAAGTTTATTTTTCCATCCGCAACTAAAGTCTCAGCCTTAAACTCGTCAATATTCTTCCAGGCCTTATCCTGACGAGCTTCTACCAAGCTATCTGCCTGGGCATCAGTAAGGGTTTCACTTAAACTCTGTAAAACTTCCGCTGTTGCAGTATTTACATTAACGGGAGCCCAACCCTGAGGCAATACAGTGACATGCTCTAATAGTTTTTTGAAGTCTTCATTACTGATTGTGGGAAGTAATCGTAATTCTGATATATCGAGCATAGGCTGGCCAGCATTTCTATAAGGAGGGTCTAAGGACAAATACTCGCCATCTTCCGCCCCATCAAAACCACTTGAGTCCTGATTTTCATCAAGCCAGTCAATAATTTGCTCAAGCTTTACCGTTTCGATCGCCAAACGATTAAATAAACGAGTGAAGCGTTCCTTCATTACAGGGATAACTTCCCCTGTCACACTGACTAGGTCATTTAGATTCAGCTTCCCTTGAACATCATTAAACTGTGACGAAACAATTGCACCTTCATAGGGTCTTGTTAAAGAGGACTCAAGAAAGGCTAGGTCATCATAGAATTCTTTTTCTACATCTTTATCATTATCCCAATCATCTTTTAGCCACCACTTTGCATATAACTCGGAGCCAATCGCGTATTGATACGCTTGAGACTGGGCAAATAAATTACCGGCCTGCTGAACAAAAATACTCTGTCTGTTGTACATACCGACAGACAGTATAGAAACTAATGCGAAAACAAAGATGACAATCATCAAGGCGACCCCGCCCTGTTTTTTAACTGAGCATGGGTACTGAATACCGTATGTTCTATATAGCAGAGGCATCAGTCTTTAGCCTTCTGGCCATCAAGACCGTTATCTGAAGATGCGCCGCCACTTAATTCAAGCTCTTTGCCGGAAAAATAGCTCCCTACCTCAAACAAGCGCTTCACCTTGCCGAAGCGTTTATGTGCTATTTCGATTTCAATTGCCTTGGGTAAGCTGTTGTTTGTTTGACGCGGGTCAGGTGAAGTGGTCTCGCTGTCAAGCGATTCAACAGGCCACTTACCCACCCATGCATCGCTCTCATTCAAAAAACGAAAATCAAGAGATTCAATATCGTTTAAGAGAGTCTTTCGAATGCTTTCACTGTCCTGAGTCTGATCAAGCGCTGTCCAGTAGTGCCTTACAAGCTTTTCACTATCCAGCTCGTAGGCGACACGTTGAATCTCGGAACGCTTATCGTCTAAAGGATTACGCCAGCCTACTCGGCTAAATTGGATTTTATAAAAATCAGAGCTGCTATCCAGTGCGTTTTGATAGTCGCCATACTCGTCTCGTATCGAACGACCAATGACTTGCGAAAGGTCGCGCTTAACGATCAGCATTGCTTTTTGAATTTGATTCAGCTCTTCGAGATGAACCTGAGTACGATCACTACTTGTGATCGCTGAGTTCAATACCTGCCAGGCGCCCAAACCAATTAATGCAGTAATACCTATCGCGATAAGGACTTCTAGCAATGTGAAGCCTTGTTGAGATGCAAGGGCTTGCTTGATTTTGGTGGAATCCAGCATTAGTAGCGCCCTAACATACTGGAAAGTGTTAGTTTTTTGCTCTTATCGCCACTCTGCTCATCGATAAGATAGACATCTACGTCGAGCTTGTTGATATCGGCATTTGCTGTTTTGCTAACCTTAGAAACCACCTGCCATTCTTGATTCGCAAACTCGATCTCTTCTTTATATTCTTTAATTGCAGGCAGTGATTTTGAAAGCTGAAGCTCTGTGATCTTATTTTCCGCAATCCAAGAAGCAACTATCTTATGCCTTACGTTAAAATATTGGCTAACGGTTGATGCCGTCACCTCTTGTTGAATCATGGCTACCGAGACGAAGACCAGCATAGCCATCATTACTTCTAAAAGTGTGAAGCCCGCATGCTTGGTTATCTTAGAAAGATTACGTTGCCTGATAGACCTATGCATTAGCCTGCATCCTCATCCTGTTGCAGGAAGGGTACAACAATCTCACCTTGCTCATCAGTCTTGATTTCGATCCGGCTATCGCTGTCGCCCATGAGTTGAACACCAATAACAAACTGATCAACTTCACCACTGGATAGCAGCATAAAACTAGGTTTTTTTGAGGATTCTTCAATTTCCAGAGTGTCAGTGTTGCCGATATACTCGCCTGATACAGAGGTGCCGAGGATTTCGCGCCCTTTCCCTTCCCGCTGAAAGTCTAATGTTAACCACTCGGGC
>NZ_LWEY01001253.1:0-1631 GCF_001634935.1 Oleiphilus sp. HI0043
TGAATTGGCCCAGCAAAAGTATAAGCCCGAGTGGGGGCTCACCGCCCAGTACGGCTATCGGGACGATGACCCCATGGGCCGGGATCGCGCCGATCTGTTCTCGGTCGGCGTCACATTTGATCTGCCGCTTTTCACGGGCAATCGACAGGATAAAGATGTTAGCGCCGCTACCTCCCGAGCTGAGGCACTGCGAACAGACAAGCTACTGATGGCGCGAAAGTTAATGGCGGAGCTGGACACGACCATTGTGCAAATCCAGCGCCTGAATGAGCGCCGCACACTCTATGACCAGCAGCTACTGCCGCAAATGGCGGAGCAGGCCGAAGCTGCCCTGACTGCCTATAACAACGATGACGGCGACTTTGCTGAAGCGGTGCGTGCCCGCATCGCCGAGCTGAACGCCAAAATCGATTTCCTGACCATCAAGGTCGATCGGCTAAAAATCCTTGCCGAACTGAACTATCTCTTACCGACAAACCGCTCAGTGCTGTTACCGCAGAGCCACGCAAAGCAGTCCCCTGCAACACACGGTAACCGCACGGAAGGAAAGAACCCATGAAGATTCAACTGAATAAACCATTCTTTATAACGGTTGCATTGCTGATTGCGACGGCAACCCTGGCCCACTATTCAGCCTATTGGCGCATGCAAGACACGGGAGAGGGCGGTAAGGCGACAGCCAAAAAAGAACCGCTCTATTGGGTCGCGCCGATGGACCCCAATTACAAACGCGACAAGCCCGGAAAATCTCCGATGGGGATGGATCTGATTCCGGTGTATGAAGAAGCCGGCGGTGATGAGGAGATTGGCACAGTCACCATATCGCCGGATGTGGTCAATAACCTTGGCGTACGCACGGCACCCGTTACCCGCGGCCAGATGGACGTTTCCGTCAATACCGTGGGTTATGTGCAATACGATGAAGATCGCTTGATACATATTCATCCGCGGGTAGAGGGCTGGGTTGAAAAACTCTACGTCAAAGCTTCTGGCGATCCGGTGCAGAAGGGTGCATCTCTCTATGCGCTTTACTCACCGACCCTGGTTAATGCACAGGAGGAATTACTCTTGGCACTAAAACGCAATAACGCCACGCTGATTGAAGCCGCCAAGGAGCGCCTGGCATCCCTGCAGGTGCCAAAATCAGAAATCAACCGCCTGAGGAAATCCGGCAAGGTGAGCCAGACCATCACCGTTACAGCGCCGCAATCGGGTGTGCTGGATAACCTCATGGCGCGCGAAGGCATGTTTGTAAAACCCGGCATGGAAATCATGGCCATCGGTCAGCTGGAACATATTTGGGTGATTGGTGAAGTCTTTGAGCGACAGGCTTCCCTGGTGCAGGTCGGCGATCAGGTCCAGATGCAGTTGGGTTATTCGCCAGGGCGAGAGTGGCAGGGCCAGGTTGATTATGTCTACCCGAGCCTTAACACCAAGACTCGCACCGCACAGATACGAGTACATTTTCACAATCCCGATGGTTATCTGAAGCCGGGCATGTTTGCGCAGATGCGCATTGAGACGGCACCGATGGACGATACTCTGTTGATTCCCCGTCAGGCGCTGATCCGTACCGGCAGTCAATCCCGTGTTGTGCTGGCCAAGGGCGAAGGCCGTTTTAAATCCGTTGC
>NZ_LWEY01001254.1:0-1884 GCF_001634935.1 Oleiphilus sp. HI0043
GTATCAAGGATATGGGTGGTCTACCTGACGCATTGGTTGTGATCGATGTTGATCACGAGCGTATTGCGATCAAAGAAGCTAACAAATTAGGTATCCCTGTTATCGGTATCGTTGATACAAACAGTGATCCAGATGGTGTTGATTACGTTATCCCTGGTAACGATGATGCGATCAGAGCTATTCAGATTTATGCAAAAGCTTTTGCTGATGCAGTGCTTGAAGGTTCTTCAAAAGGTGGTGAGTACGTTGAAGTGGCGGAAGAGTCAGCGGCATCTGAAGAAGGCGAAAAAGCAGCAGAGTAATCTTTCTGTAAGCGTTTTCTTATAAAGTGCTCAAGGGTCGGTTTTCCGGCCCTTGTTTTCATTCGTTATTAATAATGCTTCGGTTCTTATTTGGTTGAAGGTGTGTTCCGCTTGCGAACATTTTAGCGCCTTTTGGGCCCAGGTAATGGAAGCAAATTTTTTAATTTTACAGCCGCTTGGGTTGTAACGGTAAAGAGGAATTGACATGGCCGCTATTAGCGCATCAATGGTAAAAGAACTTCGTGAGCGTACAGGTCTTGGTATGCTTGAGTGTAAAAAAGCACTTGCTGAAGTAGACGGTGATATCGAAAAGGCAATTGAAGAGTTGCGTAAGAAAAGTGGTATGAAGGCAGCTAAGAAAGCTGGCCGTACAGCTGCTGAAGGTGTGGTTGTGGCTAAAGTATCTGCTGACAACGCTTCTGCAATGTTAGTTGAAATTAACTCTGAGACTGACTTTGCTGCTAAGAACGAAGGTTTCCTTGCGTTTGCAAATAACGTAGCAGGCGCTGCATTTGAAGCAGGTTCTACTGATGTTGCTGGTCTTCTTGATTCAGAGCGTGAAGCTTTGGTTCAGAAAATTGGTGAGAACATTTCTCCTCGTCGTGCTGTTAAGTCTGAAGGTGAAGTTGTGGGTGCTTATGTTCACTCTAACAATCGAATTGCTTCGATTGTTGCGCTTAAAGGTGGTACGCCTGAGTTGGCAAGAGATATCGCTATGCATGCAACAGCGGTTAATCCTCGTGTTCTTAACCCTGAAGATATGCCTGAAGAAGAGTTGAATAAAGAGAAGGATATCATTAAGGCTCAGCCTGATATGGAAGGTAAGCCAGATGCGATCGTCGAGAAAATGATGGGTGGTCGTATTAAGAAATTCCTTAAGGAAAACAGCTTGGTTGAGCAGCCTTTCGTTAAGAATCCTGAAGTTACAGTTGGCCAGTTGGCTAAAGATGGCGGTGCAGAAGTTGTTTCTTTTGTCCGTATCGAAGTAGGTGAAGGTATTGAGGTTGAAGAGGCTGACTTCGCTGCAGAGGTTGCGGCTCAGCTTAAAGGCTAATTTAGTCTGTTTACATGGGTTTGTTAACAGGTAAATGTTGAAAAGATAGTTCCACTTTTTACCAATCCTGATACAATTCCCAACCGTGCCGTATAAGAAGGGTGATATAACCATTTTTCTTATGCGGCATTATTGTATCTGGCAATTGGTTTTTATCTTAAAGTTGTCTGGGGAGTACTTGCTCATCTGGAAAGACTGTTTTTAGTGGGGGCGACTCCCCCGAAATTAAGATACGTCATATGCATATTAAGCAGGTTCTTAACCTGTATTTGTTAACTACGCTTTAAATGCCGAGAGTGATTCATGCCTGTAAATCTCCAGCCAAAATATAAACGAATTCTTCTAAAACTTAGTGGTGAAGCTCTAATGGGCGATGAGGACTTTGGGATCGATCCAAAAGTACTTGATCGCATGGCTTTAGAAATTGGTCAGCTGATTGGGTATAGGTGTTCAGGTTGGCATGGTCATAGGTGGTGGTAACTTGTTTAGAGGTGCTGCCCTAAGCCAGGCTGGAATGGATCGTGTTAC
>NZ_LWEY01001255.1:0-1527 GCF_001634935.1 Oleiphilus sp. HI0043
TAACGGCAGCCATTGAGCGCCCAGAAAGTTCCCTTGTCGGAACGGATGCTGGAGAGTTAGCAGGTGTGGGTGCGAACGGTGTTGTTGTCTCAGGTAGCTTGTCTGAAGTGATTGGTCAGTTCGATGTCTTGATTGACTTCACTGCGCCCGTAGCGACCTTGGCAAATGCTAAGTTATGTGCGGAGCATGGTAAGGGTATTGTTATCGGAACGACTGGCTTTACCGTTGAAGAAGAGGAGGAGTTGTTATTGGCTCAGTCTTCTGCGGCAATGTGTAAGGCTGCCAACTTTAGTACAGGCGTAAATGTTTGCCTGAACCTGCTTCAAAAAGCGGCTGAAATTTTGGGTGACGACTACGATGTTGAGGTTTACGAAGCTCATCATCGACATAAGGTTGACGCGCCTTCTGGTACTGCACTGGCGATGGGGCAAGCGGTGGCCGATGGTTTGGATCGGGATTTACGCTCGGTTGCGGTTTATGGGCGAGAAGGTCAAACCGGTGCACGTGATAAAGAAACTATTGGTTTTGCGACCGTTCGTGGTGGTGATGTTGTCGGTGATCACACCGTGATGTTTTTGGGCGAAGGTGAGCGTGTAGAGATTACTCACAAAGCGTCTAGCCGTATGTCTTTCGCTCGGGGTGCAGTTCGTGCTGCAGCCTGGTTGCAGAGTCAGAAGCCTGGCTTGTATGAAATGCGAGATGTTCTGAATTTGAAATAAGTGGCTTGGCTAAAAAATGCGCTATGAACTGCCTCTCACTGATAGACATAATTGTCATAAATGTGTACAATGCCGCCGTTTGAATAGTGGTTGTCTATTCAAAGCCCGCATGTATCAGCAGGGTTAACATTGAAGCGCGCGCAAGTATAAGAATTTTAAGCGAGGTGGGGTAAGCTCCGTCTCGCTTTTTTGCAACTTATCTGTGTGAAAATGCTGCTTTGAATGCCTGCTCGGGGACCAGATGCTTATCGCTTATACCTAGCGTGTAGTTTCTGAAGGCCACTTCAAACCCGCCTAAAGACGGTATCTTTATTATTCTCTCCTAGCCGATTACGACGAGGAACTGGCGTTGACAAAACCTGCAATTTTAGCACTTGAAGATGGCTCCATTTTTAAAGGAGTCTCCATTGGATCAGACGGTGAAACCATCGGGGAAGTTGTATTTAATACAGCGATGACCGGGTATCAAGAAATCCTGACTGACCCTTCCTATGCAAAACAAATCGTAACTTTGACTTATCCGCATATCGGAAATACCGGTGTTAATGCCGAAGATGTTGAGTCAGATAAAATTTGGTCAGCAGGCTTGGTTATACGTAACTTGCCTTTATTGGCGAGTAGCTGGCGTTCAGAAAAGCCTCTTAACGAATACCTTGAAGAAAACGGCATTGTCGCGATTGCAGATATTGATACACGCCGTTTGACGCGAATCTTGCGTGAAAAAGGTGCACAGAATGGCTGCATTATCGCTGGTGATGACATTAGTGAAGAAAAGGCGCTAGCCGCTGCGAAGTCGTTCCCTGGTCTA
>NZ_LWEY01001256.1:0-143440 GCF_001634935.1 Oleiphilus sp. HI0043
CGTAACCCCTTCGGGTACAACGTTGCTGCGCTACTTATAAATAACAATGTTTAAAGCATGTTCATGAGGTTCATAACGAATGAAAAGACAAAAGCGTGATATTGATCAAAGAGCATTTAAAAAAGGTTATCAAGCAGGCATTACAGGAAAATCAAAATCTCTCTGCCCTAATTCTACTACCACCGCAAAGCAAAACTGGCTAAGTGGCTGGCGTGAAGGTAGAGGCGACAACTGGGACGGTCTAGTTGGAGTATCCGGTATTCACAAACTCCCCGGGATCACAACATAGCAAAAATTGAAATTGAAAAGGCCCACATCAGGGCCTTTTTTTATGCTTAACGCATCGACTTAATCGCTAAGGCAGCATCTCTTATTAAAGCAGGCCCCTTATAAATGAAACCTGTATAGATCTGTACCAGGCTTGCCCCGGCATTAATCTTATCCACCGCATCTTGACCGCACATAACCCCCCCCACGCCAATAATAGGCAGACTCTCTCCAAGTTCGGCTTTCAGCTGAGAGATCACCTCGGTCGATCGCGTCGTTAACGGAGCACCACTCAAACCACCTGCCTCGTGCGCATGGGGGTAGCCCTGAACAGCCTCTCTAGCCAATGTAGTATTGCCCGCAATTACACCATCCAGTTCACGCGCTTTTAGCGACTGCGCAACCATCACAAGCTCTTCGTTAGTCATATCAGGAGCAATTTTGATTGCAGTGGGGACATAACGGCCATGCTTCTCTGCCAGTTTAGCCTGCTCTTCCTTAATCGCGTCAAGCAAAGAGTTCAGAGACTCACCAAATTGAAGGGTACGCAAGCCGGGCGTATTGGGCGACGAAACATTTACAGTTATATAGGTAGCACGAGAATAAACCGCGTTAAGGCATTTTATATAATCTGAATTCGCATCCTCAACAGCCGTATCAAAATTCTTCCCAATATTAATTCCAATAGGATTTTTGTACTGACTCGCTGCAACCTGCTGCAACAGGTGCTCAACCCCTTCATTATTGAAGCCCATTCGATTAATAATTGCCTGGTTCTCTTTCAGGCGAAATAAACGAGGTTTGGGATTTCCCGGTTGTGGTCGAGGAGTGATTGTACCCACCTCGACAAAACCAAAGCCCATTCGGCCCAGCGCATCAATGTGATCGGCATTTTTATCCAAACCTGCTGCGAGACCGACTCGGTTTGGGAACTGTACCCCCATCACTTCGACTGGGTCAGAAACCACATCTGGCAAAAATGGTGAAATCAACCCCAAACGATTGAACGCGCTCATCCAATCCAACGAAAGCTCATGAGCTGTCTCAGGCGGCAGTGTAAATAATAAGTTTCGTAAAAGTGAATAAGACATATACAGACCCGACTTTAAAAAATATTAACAAGTGCATTTTATAGACAAACATAATCGGCGTTCATTATATACACTTGTTCACAGGTAAACGAAAAGAAAATACTGGCAAGTCCATTCGGCAAAAAAAGACAAGCAAAAAAATTGCATTTTTTACTATTTTTTTTGCTAATTTCCGCCTCTAGCATGTTGACTTTCAAAGCGACTTAAATTCAATCCCCGTTAAGACAAAAGCATTATTACGCTTTTGACATTTATCCACCAATTCTGTGGATAACTTTGTTGAAAACTTAAGTAAAGACGGTCAAACCCCGCTAGAAATGGCGGCGACACACAAACTGATTATTTTTTAACCAATTAAAAAAGCCTTATTTTTCAATGCCTTATAGTTTCTTTAGTATTTTTGCAAAAAAACGCCATGTTTCATATTGACTTTCTTAGCAAATTCGAAAATGTGCATAAAAACGACGTTTTTCTGACGCGAATTGTAAATAACGCGCTAACTATAGAAGTAGGCGCTCTTTAATCTCGGAAATTTTATCTCGTAAACTTGCTGCCTTTTCGAATTTTAAGTCTTTTGCTGCCTGATACATTTCTTCTTCTAATGAACGCATCTCAGACTCCAGCTCTTTCGGTGTTCGAGCAGCGATTGCCATATCGTACTCCTGACCTGCATCCGCAACTTTATTTTTTGCTTTGCGCTTTCCAGGAATGAAAGAAGCACCTTCCATGATATCACCAACCTTCTTATTCAGGCCTTGGGGCGTAATACCATTTACTTCATTGAAGTTCATCTGCTTTGCTCTACGGCGCTTTGTTTCTGATATCGCCTTCTCCATTGATCGTG
The DNA here is from genome assembly GCF_001634935.1 of Oleiphilus sp. HI0043. Classification (NCBI taxonomy): domain Bacteria; kingdom Pseudomonadati; phylum Pseudomonadota; class Gammaproteobacteria; order Oceanospirillales; family Oleiphilaceae; genus Oleiphilus; species Oleiphilus sp. HI0043. The sequence goes on from NZ_LWEY01001256.1 coordinate 2,203, forward strand.
TGATTTTATCTCCATATAAGATCGCTCTGCCCTTAACGTTTCTAGCCGCCCGCCCTATCGTCTGAATCAGTGATCTTTCGGAACGAAGAAAACCCTCCTTATCAGCATCGAGAATTGCAACCAGGGCAACTTCCGGCATATCAAGCCCTTCTCTTAACAGATTAATACCTACCAGGACATCAAACTCACCACGACGTAAGTCCTGAATAATTTCAATTCTTTCGACAGTATCTATATCGGAATGCAAGTATCTGACTTGAACGCCATGCTCCATTAAGAAATCTGTGAGATCCTCAGCCATACGCTTTGTTAGCGTTGTAACCAACACTCTTTCGTCTAGCTCGGTTGCCGCATTAATCTCCGACAGCAAATCATCTACTTGAGTTGTAGCAGGCCTCACTTCTATTAGAGGATCAAGCAACCCCGTCGGCCTAACGACCTGCTCAACGGTTTTGTCAGCATGCTCTTCTTCGTAGGTTGATGGTGTCGCGGAAACAAAAATAGACTGGGGAGATATACGCTCCCATTCTTCAAAACGCATAGGCCTATTATCAAGTGCCGACGGAAGCCTAAAACCATACTCCACCAAGGTTTCTTTTCTAGACCTGTCGCCTTTAAACATTGCACCAATCTGAGGAATCGTTACGTGCGACTCATCGATTACCATTAAGGCATTATCCGGCAAATAATCAAACAAGGTAGGCGGCGCTGCGCCGACATCGCGCCCAGACAAGTAGCGCGAGTAGTTTTCAATACCATTACAGTAACCCAGCTCTGTCATCATCTCTGTATCATAGCGAGTTCGTTCTTCTAGCCTTTGCGCTTCGACGAGCTTATTATTGTCCCGTAACTGCGCTAAACGAATTTCTAATTCGGACTTAATTCCATCCACAGCATTCAGAATTGTTTGGCGCGGCGTAACATAATGGGATTTAGGGTAAATCGTAATCCGAGGCACACGACGCGTCACTTCGCCGGTTAAGGGGTCAAAGAAACTTAAGTTCTCGACCTCATCATCAAATAGCTCAATTCGGATTGCCTCTTTTTCAGACTCAGCGGGGAAGACGTCTATCACATCACCACGCACACGATAGGTAGCTCGGTGTAGCTCGATGTCATTTCGCGTATATTGAATCTCGGCCAATCGTTTTAAGATATCGCGTTGACTAGCCGGCTCCCCCCTATCTAGATGTAGCATCATCTTGAGATATGATTCCGGGTCACCCAAACCGTAGATGGCAGAAACCGTGGCAATAATTATTGCGTCTGGCCGCTCCATAAGTGCTTTAGTTGCAGATAGACGCATCTGCTCAATATGTTCATTGACTGAAGCATCTTTTTCAATAAAGGTGTTTGAAGATGGAACATAGGCTTCAGGTTGATAATAGTCATAGTAAGAAACAAAGTACTCGACCGAGTTTTGCGGGAAAAACTCTTTAAATTCGCCGTATAGCTGAGCCGCCAGTGTTTTATTATGCGCCATTATAATAGTAGGTCGCTGAAGCGCTGAGATAACGTTTGCAACCGTATAGGTCTTACCTGACCCCGTTACACCAAGAAGCGTTTGATACATCAAACCGTCTTCTATCCCCTCAACAAGTTGTTTGATTGCTTCAGGCTGATCCCCCGCTGGGGAAAATCGTGACTCTAGTAAAAATTCCTTCGCCATTATGATTCCGGTCGTAATGAAAAAATGATAGACTTCGCAAGTTTGACCACTCCCTTAAAGGAAAATCTATTATCAGTCACGAAGCATGACTGTAGATTGACCTTCTAAACTTGGGTGGCAGCACTAAGACACTTGTATATAAATACAACTGCAGCTATGCGATGCGCTTATCGGGTAGCAAACGATAGCAAATTTTTTGCTTTAGAATAAGCCAGTGCACGTTCTTTATTTACGGTGAGCAATTATTCCTGATTGAGGAAACAGACTTGGAAGCACAATCATCCAACCCAGCTTTATCTGCCCTGGAACTTTCAAACCGGGTACAACTTATAAAACCATCTCCGACCTTGGCTGTTACCAACAAAGCCAATGAACTAAAAGCCGCAGGTAAAGATATTATCGGCTTAGGCGCTGGCGAACCAGACTTCGACACCCCTGAACACATTAAGCAGGCTGCGATTAGTGCAATAAAAAATGGCCAGACGCGCTACACCGCAGTAGACGGCACTCCAGAACTAAAAGGCGCGATCATCGATAAATTCAAGCGCGATAACAAGCTTGAGTATACGCCTAAGCAGATCCTCGTATCGTCTGGCGGAAAGCAAAGCTTTTTCAATCTCTCACTTGCCTTGCTAAACCCAGGCGACGAAGTCGTTATCCCTGCACCGTACTGGGTATCCTACCCCGACATGGTCAAGATAGCGGAAGGCAAACCAGTTATTGTTGAAACGAGCCTTGATAACCGTTTTAAAATGACTGCCGAGCAACTGTCAGCAGCAATTACCGATAAAACCAAAATCGTAGTTTTAAACTCTCCCTCGAACCCAACCGGGATTGCTTATACACGTGAAGAACTGGTTGCCATTGGCGAGGCACTAAAACAACACCCTGAGATTTTAGTCGTTACCGATGATATGTACGAACATATTCTATGGACAGAACAACCTTTCGTTAACATATTGAACGCCTGCCCAGAGCTATATGACCGCACCTTTGTTTTGAATGGTGTCTCTAAAGCATATTCCATGACAGGCTGGCGCATTGGCTACGCAGCAGGACCAGAAAAAGCAATCGCTGCGATGAAAAAGATTCAGTCGCAAAGCACATCGAACCCCTGCTCCATTTCTCAAGCCGCGGCGTTGGAAGCACTAAATGGCAGCCAGGAATGCATCACAACAATGGTTACCGAGTTTAAAAAGCGCCACGACTATCTTGTCGCAGCGCTTAATGAACTTCCCGGCGTGGAATGTATTTCTGGCGATGGAACATTTTATGTCTTTCCAAACTTCCAGGGTGCTATCGACAATCTAGCGAATATATCTAACGATGTTGAAATGGCCGAGATGCTGCTAAGTGAAGCAGGTGTGGCACTTGTACCTGGGTCTGCTTTTGGGTCTCCTGGATGCATGCGCCTAAGCTTTGCAACCAGCATGGAAATATTAGAGTCAGCAATTTCACGTCTCAAAAAAGTACTTTAAGGTCTTGACCTGGGCCGCTTTGCTCTTTAGTATACGCGGCCTTGATTAACGAAGTCTTCGTTAGTCTTCTGTTCCCCGATAACTCAGTTGGTAGAGTAGCGGACTGTTAATCCGTTTGTCGCTGGTTCGAGCCCAGCTCGGGGAGCCAACTTCTTATTCCCACTTTCCTAACTTTATCAAAGCTGCGCTTTGAATTAATTCTTTGTAGATCCACTCCAATCTATAGACCAGGCCTAAGACCTGCAGGATACAACCAGACCGTTTTTTTCACCCCCAAATAAGCCACATCGATTTGCCAACTATAAATATCGCAAACACAAACAAAAAAGCCCCTTACTTTCGTAAGAGGCCTGCCTTTAATCTCAACTATTAAAACTAGTTAAAGCTAATAGCTTTCTGGTAGAAACTTGCCGGGATACGTATATTTGTAGTAAATGATCTGAAGTCTGCATTCTCATCACCATCATCCAGAATAACCTCAATACTTCCACCTTCGCGCTCCAGGAAGCCCTTAACAGCATCCATACCAACACCACGCCCTGAAACGTCCGTAACCTCATCCGCAGTAGAGAAGCCCGAGGAGAAGATCAAATTAGCGATTTCACTCGCTGAAGGCTTCGGATCGGATTCTGCATAAATACCCTTCTCGATCGCCATTTTATAGATACGGCTAATTGCAATACCGCGCCCGTCATCGCGAACCGCAAGGTTTGCCAAATCGTCTATATAGCTAACGTCCAGACTAATAGTACCACTTTCAGATTTTCCTTTTTCAAGGCGCTCATCAATCCCCTCAATACCGTGATCCATAGCGTTTCTGAAAACATGCATGAATATGTTATTAAGCGTGCTATGCGCTTCGCTCTTAACAAAGATTCCTGCATTATCAATTTCGATATTTGGTTTACCCTTGCCAAGCTGCTCTGCGAGCGAGTTAGCTGATTCGATAACATCTGAAATCACACCATCTAAGGGCTTAGCTTCCATTGACATCAGCATGCTGTATGCCTCAGAAACAACACCTTTAACATTGTCATCAAGCGTTTGCTGGGTAAGTGACTTGATATTTTCCAACCAAGAGCTGACGCGTGCCGGGTCTAAGGAAATACCACTCTCAGCCTCTCCATCACGACCAAGTTTCTCACGGAACACATATGCATACTTCGCGATGATATCTTCCGCACCACTTAACTCTTCGAGCAATTGCTTCTGATCCCAAAGTACATCTTCATTCTTACGAAGATCGTCATAAGTACTTTCAACTTCATGAACAATGTCGGTAACCTGACTCAAACCATAGGTACGAGCATTCCCTTTCACTGTGTGCATTGAGCGGAACAGGTTAGCAATAATGTCCAGGTCTTTCTCATCATTTGCTTCGATAAGCTGTCGACATTCAGCCAAGAAGTCTTCAGAAGTACCAATAAAGTCGGCAAACTTACTTGCATCAACAGCAAGGATTTCACCAATAATTGCCAACTCACGCTTCTGCTCTTCAGCCTCTGCTTCTAGAGCTTTAAGCTCGGTAACATCTCTGACTGTCACCATTAACTTATCAACTTCACCTTCTTCACTGATAATTGGATCCCAATCCAGCTCAAGAATCTTTTCACGATCATCATCCATGCGGATGTTCATTTCAGTCATTAAGCAATGAGAGTTGAAGTCGTACATCATCTCGTCTTCACCGACAATAGCATCGACACCAGTAATATTCTGATCAACTGCATCAGAACCCGCCGTTGTGTTGCTAAACAACAAGTCCGCAAAGTTACGATCTGCGATACGGTCAGTTTCAAAGATCTGCTCAAGGAATGCTGCATACTCTGGATGAATAAAACCACCCTCGGTAATAGTAAACAAACCTTGGTGCATATTCGCCATCATGTTTGCAATATCGTTGTTCTTCTGACGAAGCTCTGCAGTACGCTCTTCCACTTTCGCTTCCAAGTTTCTGTTTTGCTCTTCGATAACTTCACGCATTCGAATACTTTTGATTGTCGTCACCAAGGATCGCGCTACAGAAGAAACGAACTCATAATCACTATCAGCAAAACTCACATTCTTCACATCACCGGAAAGGTTAATCACACCAACGAGAATCTCTTTGTCGACAAGCGGTACACATAGTAAGGCACGCTCTTGCCCGCCAGCAGACGAGACAAAGTTCTTATCTTTTTCGGTATTTGGAACAAAAATAGTCTTTTTGGTTTCAGCTGCTTTGCCTAGAACACCTTGTCCCATATCAAACTTAACAGCTCCACTACCAGCTTCAATCGCTTTAGGTGGGAAATGTGCTTTCACCTCTAACTGCTGATTTTCATTTGTAAGAAAAACCGAACCCTGCGAAACGCCAATCTTTTCATGCATACTTTGAAGCACTTCTTCAAGAGCAATATTTTGACTCTGAGCACCGGCCAAAGAACGACCAATTGCATTCAATTTGGCAAGATCGATCATCTTCTTACGGATAGCTAAACGCATCGAGTTAAAGTTCTGGGTAGCAAGTAAAATCAGAACTATCAACATCACTATCGAACTCTTAAAGCCGAAGTCCAAACTACCTAACACTTCACCCTGCAAGTCATTAAAGCGAACATCTGCTGCTTTCAATAACTCGTCAAGCCCTTCAATAGATTGTGTTACTGCTGAATCTGCTTCAGACAACTTCTGTTTTGCAACTTCAATTTGCTCCAACTGCCGTTTTTTGTGATCAACAATTGAGGGTGTCTTTTTAATATATTCACTTATTTCAGCATAAGCATCAAAGGCGGCGGGAAGCATATCGTCTTCATCAAAATCCTTAAACACTTCAGCACCCTTAACGAACCAAGAGTGAGAGTCATTGATCGACCACTCAAAATCTCCCATACCTTCGCTGACTCGCCCGATATCCTGAGTGATTTTTATTTCATCAATGGTCTTAAATATATTATTAATCAAGGTAATCGATTGATTAGCAAAGCCTATTACCAAATCCATCTGATCCTTGTACTCTTCAGGTGGCAGGTAATATTGTATTTCATCAAGGGAAGCACCAACATTATCAACTAAGCCAAATAACACGTCAGCTTCTTCTAACATGTAATCTCTTGCCGTCAAAACTTCAGATTTTGACTCAAACATTTCGTTAACTGCATAACGGTAAAGGTCATAGTTACTTTTAATACCAATAACGAGCGCCTTCATTTGCTCATCAGATTCAGCTAGTTTTTCAAGACTGACATATCTTTCATCAAAACTTTTAGCGCCTTTATCGAATGATTTTTTAAAACTAGCAATCTCATCCTGATTCTCAGCATTAAATGCCAGAGAACTGAGTTTTGCTAATTTTAGTAGCTGTATCTGTACATCGTTACTTTCTTTCACGACAGGCACAGCCGTTTCATTCACCCTTGAGGTTGACCCATTGATGTCATTAAGATTCCATAAAGATGATAGCCCGGACACCAATAGCAAAGAGATGATAATGGCAAAACCGAGACCGACTTTCTGATTAAACGTTAATTGCAGCATAGTATTTTCTTTCTTTCTGATAGTTCTAAAGAATTTATTTTTTAACTCTCACCTAGTTACTTTAGCGTAGATTTTAGGAATGTCATGATTTCTCTAATATTTTTCCAGCAAGTTCAAAATATACTGCTAATATAATTTGTAAGCGTTTGATACCTTTCATATCCACCTAACTCAGATTTATAAGAAGATGACTGACAACAACACCCTTTTGTTTTCAATAGCTGCCTTTATTATTGGCAGTTTGATCACGTTTTTCGTGGTACGCACAAGAGCTAATAAGGCTATAGCCGCTATTAATGCTGATACAAACGCGCACCTGGATCAGATTACTCAGCTAGAGGAAAGTAACCAGACACTACAAGAACAATTAGATATCGCTCTAGGTTCTGTTTCATCTTTTGAAGAACAAATCGGCGGCCTCAACAATCAGATATCTACCGTTCAAGATCAGCTCGAAAATGAAAAAGCAATTCTAGAGAATGAGTATCGCGCACAGATAGATGAACTAAATAGTACCTTCAACGCTGAGAAAGAAAGCCTTAGCTCTCAACTTACTCAAGTTGAAAAAGACCTGGCAGACCTTGCTGACCTACTTGTTACGTTCGAGCGCTGGCACGAAAGCCTAACCCAGCTCATGCTACATAATGCTGAGATGCACACGCAGAACCAGGAGTTTTTCAACATCGTTAAGCAGATTGTAATCCTTGCGCTGAATGCAGCTATCGAAGCTGCAAGAGCAGGCGAACACGGTCGTGGTTTTGCTGTAGTGGCTGACGAAGTTCGTAACTTGGCGATGCGAAGCCAAGAATTAAGTGAGAGCTATAAAGAAAATCTAAACAAGAATGACTTTTTGACCACCGCGACCTTCCAGGACATTCAGGCTAGCGGAAAAATGATACTGACCGATGTCTCGTCCACGACAGAGATTGTTAAAAATATGCTTAACCAGCTATAGAACAGCTGATAACAATGAACAGAACGAAACAAAAGTAAATTTTGGCCACGCATATGTTAGTAAATGAAGAATTCAAAAATGAAATAAAGCGCACCTTCAAAGCAAGTTTTGAAGAGTCAATAACTGCGGGGTCTGACCCTTCCCGCTGGTACATAAAAGAGCGCACAAATCTCGACAACCTTAACGAGGCTGAGTTCTACGTACTGACAATGTCCTCGCAGCTTTTCAGAATATTCGCACTGTTTCACTTTACTAAAAAGCCAGAAACAGAAAGCTTGATTTCAGAGACACTTAAGATTAACCAAAGCAATCTTGATGACGATAAGTTCTATGACTATCTCGGCGAAGTAGGTAATGCATTTTTAGGTGCCATTAAACGAGATATTGGTAAAGCAGTACCAAGCCTTGGCGTGTCGACACCAAACCGATTAAGTAAAGATTGTTTAAAGTACATGAAGAGCTTGAATACAAATTTTGAATCTCATTCAGTTGCTGAATACGATGACCAAGCCCTCTTTTACGCGAGCGTTTATTTAGTTGCCGATGAAGAACTCGATATACGTATTGATAGACACTTGATTGAACAAGAAACCGATTCAGGCGAGTTAGAAATGTTTTAATTGCATCTATCCAATAAGAAGACGCAATAAAGATAGATTTAAGCAGGAGTAAAAATGAGCGAAACCACACAAATAGTCAGTAAAGTTTTGGTGCACGAATGTAATGATGATGCACTATCTGTACTCAAAGAAGTCTGCACCAAGCATAAGCTTGTCGGCCTAAAAGTTAGTACAGGCAATAATATGATCGGCATTAAAGATGCTTCGAACGAAATAGATGACATACTAAAGTCTAACGTTGACCTCGGCGCAATATTTCTATCAGAGGATCCTGACCCGAACGGCTTCACCGGTTTAGATTTGTGCATGAAAATTCATCATACACGACCTGAACTACCGATTTTTCTTCGTAGAAGCAGCCTTACTGATACGCAAGACCTTGACCCTGATGTTCAGGAAGCAATTACAGGTGTTTATACACTTGAGACACCTGAAGCTCTAGACGAGCTAATCAGCTCATATGTGTGCAGCATGTACTATCCTATCGAGCTTGCACAGGGCATCCAGGATATTTCCTTAGATGCATTTGAGAACATCTTTAAAGGTACAGATATTAGTTGCGAGCAGCCCTATTTGGTTAAAGACCAAATCATTTACGGTGAGCTGTTTAGCCTTATACCTTTAGAAAGTGACTGGTGTCGTGGGTACATGATGCTACAGACTACTGAGAATGAGATATTGGAGCTTATTAGATCTGGACGCACTCATATAGACACAACACGCCCTGACTCTAGAGACACCAACTCGGTTCTCAATGAGCTGACAAATATGATTTGGGGCGGAATTAAATCCCGTTACTTCCATAGCGGTGAAAGCCCGGATGATGGGCATCGAACACAAGTACCGATCATTGTTAACCATGTACAAAAGCATATTTCTTTTGGTTCAACGGAACCTCAGCTATGCTTTAAATATACGCTTAACGACCCGGGCAGACGCTACCCAAATATTACCTTGTACCAGCGCCTGGTATTTAACCTAAGCTGGTCACCAGAAAAGTTCGCTGAAAGCGACAAAGCAGTTGATGATTTCGTAGATGGCGGAGAGTTAGAGCTATTCTAACCCCAGCGCATTTGCTTAAAATATTTTGAATTTATTTGAATAATAGTCTTTAGAGACAAACGAGGAAAAAAACATGGCTCAAATTCTTGTTGTTGACGATTCTGCAACCGTACGCAATGAAGTTAGCTCATTTATAAAAGGGCACGGCATGACAGTAGAAGTAGCCGTCGACGGTAAAGATGGCTTGGAAAAACTGAAGAAAGACCCAAGCATCAAACTAATTATCTCGGACGTAAACATGCCAAACATGGACGGTTTAACCATGGTTGAAAAAGTACGCGGAGAACTTGGTAACGCAACTGTAAATATTATCATGCTCACTACGGAGAGCGATCCACGCATGAAGCAGCGCGGTAAAGCTGCCGGCGTTAAAGGCTGGATTGTTAAGCCTTTCAAAGGTGACAATGTTGTTGCAAGTATTAAGAAGCTTGTTGGCGCTTAAGCAAACAACCTTATTGCCCCCCCTGAAAAGAGCGATTTATTCGCTCTTTTTTTTGCCTGCGAATAAAAGCAATGAGCCAAGACTGTACTTTATAATGGATACAAAAAAGGCGGGATAGATTAACTCTACCCCGCCCTTTAAAGACTAACTTAAATCGTTAATCTCGCTAATAGCGATATCCTACCAGCCAGCTTTTTCTTTCAGCGCTGAACCAATATCCGCTAGAGAACGAACAGTCTTCACACCAGCTGCCTCGAGTGCAGCGAATTTCTCATCAGCTGTACCCTTACCACCAGCGATGATCGCCCCAGCATGCCCCATACGCTTACCAGCAGGCGCTGTAACACCCGCTATATACGACACAACAGGCTTTGTTACATTAGCCTTGATGTACTCAGCTGCTTCTTCCTCAGCAGTACCACCAATTTCACCAATCATTACAATAGCTTCTGTCTGGGGGTCGTTCTGGAACATTTCCAAAACATCAATAAAGCTAGTACCTGGTACTGGGTCACCACCAATACCTACGCAACTTGACTGACCGAAGCCTGCATCAGTTGTTTGCTTAACCGCTTCATAAGTCAAAGTACCTGAGCGAGAAACAATACCAACCTTTCCTGGTAGGTGAATGTGACCAGGCATGATACCGATCTTAGTCTCTCCTGGGGTGATAACACCAGGACAGTTTGGTCCAATCATACGAACGCCAGCTTGATCAAGCTTAACCTTCACATCAACCATATCCAAAGTAGGAATGCCTTCAGTAATGGTAACGATCAGCTCGATACCTGCATCAATCGCCTCTAAAATCGCATCTTTACAGAAAGGTGCTGGAACATAGATAACCGTAGCCGTCGCACCCGTAGCTTCAACCGCTTCGCTAACAGTGTTGAATACTGGAAGACCAAGATGAGTCTGACCACCCTTACCCGGACTTACACCACCAACCATTTGCGTGCCATATGCAATAGCTTGCTCTGAGTGGAAAGTACCTTGCCCACCAGTAAAACCCTGACAGATAACTTTTGTATCTTTATTAATTAAAACTGACATTATTTACCCTCCGCTGCAGCGACAACTTTTTCTGCAGCATCTGTCAATGATTCTGCCGCGATAATATCCAAATCAGAGCTAGCAAGCACTTCTCTGCCCGCTTCAGCATTTGTACCTTCAAGTCGTACGACAACTGGTACTTCAACACCTACTTCTTTAACTGCACCGATAATACCTTCAGCAATCATGTCACAACGTACAATACCACCAAATATATTAACCAATACTGCTTTTACATTGTCGTCAGACAAAATAATTTTGAATGCTTCTGAAACACGTTCTTTCGTCGCACCGCCACCAACATCCAAGAAGTTAGCAGGCTTACCACCGTGCAAGTTAACGATATCCATCGTACCCATTGCAAGACCGGCACCGTTAACCATACAACCAACATTTCCGTCCAGAGCAACATAGTTCAATTCGAATTTAGCAGCATGTGCTTCACGCTCATCTTCTTGAGAAGGATCGTGCATTTCACGGATCTTAGGCTGACGATATAAAGCATTGCTATCAACGCCAATTTTTCCATCCAAGCAGTGGATGTTACCTTCGTCTGTAATGACTAGAGGGTTGATTTCTAATAGTGCGAAATCATGATCATTGAACATGTTCGACAAACCCATAAACACTTTTACGAACTGCTTGATCTGATCGCCTTCAAGACCTAACTTGAATGCAAGCTCACGACCTTGATACTGCTGTGGGCCAACCAGTGGATCAATTTCAGCTTTGTGAATCAATTCAGGCGTTTCTTCAGCAACAGTTTCAATTTCAACACCGCCTTCAGTAGAAGCCATAAACACTACGCGCTGAGACGCTCTATCTACGACGGCACCCAAGTACAATTCGTTAGCAATATCAGTGCAACTTTCAACAAGAATTTTTGCAACTGGCTGACCACTCTCGTCTGTTTGATACGTGACAAGATTCTTACCCAACCAGCTCTCAGCAAAGGCCTTGATCTCTTCTTTGGACTTAACCAGCTTAACGCCACCTGCTTTACCACGGCCACCTGCGTGAACCTGGCACTTCACTACCCACATATCGCCGCCAATTTTATCGGCTGCAGCAGCCGCTTCGTCAGCTGTGTCACATGCATAACCTGTAGAAACAGGCAGTCCGTATTCAGCAAAGAGTTGTTTTGCCTGATACTCGTGTAAATTCATAATTCATTCCGTCATTTAATTGATTAATGCCACTCGTATTAAGTGGCCGGACAAAATCTCGGTCAATCCTTAACCGATCACATTGCGCCACTCATTGCTGGCACAGCGTAAATCCCTTTTCTTTCCCGTGTTATGTTCGCACTAGCCCCGCTTATCTATTGAAATAATGCGGGGAATATGCGTTATTATTTATTTACGTTTCTTTCTATTTGCAATATGAATCGCATGACCACCAACAGCTAATGCAGCTTCATGGACCGTTTCTGACAATGTTGGGTGAGCAAACATTGTCAAACCAAGGTCTTCAGCGCTAGAACCAAACTCCATCGCGATAACCGCTTGCGCAATTAGCTCAGAAGTACTGCCACCTATCATATGAACACCAAGTACTCTGTCCGTCTTAGCATCTGCTAATACCTTAACCATACCTGCAGTGTTATTCGCTGCCATTGCACGGCCATTTGCAGCAAACGGACAAGTACCAACGTTATACTCAACACCGTCAGCCTTTAGCTGCTCTTCAGTACGTCCAACCCAAGAGATTTCAGGGTTGGTATAGATAACCCCGGGAATCGTATCGTAATTAACTTCAGTCTTTTGACCAGCAATACGCTCAGCAACCATAACCCCCTCTTCAGAGCCTTTATGCGCTAGCATTGGACCACGTACAACATCGCCTACGGCATAAACACCCGGAACGCCTGTATTACAATGGTCATCTACGAAGATAAATCCGCGCTCATCGAGGTTTACACCGCTATCAGCCGCTAACAAGTCTTCTGTTACTGGTCGGCGACCGACAGCGACTATCAACTTATCAACCTTAAGTTCTTGCGCACCTTTGGTATCTTCATAGCTAACGTTTACGAGGCCGCGCTTGATATCGGTACCATTAACACGCGCCTTTAATTTAATATCCAAGCCCTGCTTCTTAAATTGCTTAAGCGCTTCTTTTGCAATTTGCTGATCAACAGAACTTAAGAAGGTATCTTGAGCTTCGAGGACCGTTACTTCAGAACCCAAGCGCGCCCATACACTACCCAATTCAAGGCCGATAACACCTGCCCCGATCACGCCCAAACGCTTAGGAACTTCATCAAAGTTCAGCGCACCAGTTGAATCAACGATATGGCCTTCAGTTAAAGGTGCTGGCGGAATCTCTACAGGTGTTGAACCTGTTGCAAGAATCACATTGTCAGCATCGTAAACAGTAACACCACCCTTGGCATCCGTTACTTCAACCTGCTTACCCGCAAGCAATTTACCCGTACCTTGAATCGACGTTACACCATTTGCTTTGAACAAAGATGCAATACCACCTGTTAAATTCTTAACAATCGTATCTTTACGGCCAATCATCTTAGGCACGTCAATCTTCAAATCGTCCAGGCCAATACCGTGCACGTCAAAATCATGCTTCGCCTCTTCATACTTATGTGAAGACTCAAGCAAGGCTTTTGAAGGGATACAACCCACGTTCAAACAGGTACCACCAAGAATCTGCTTACCTGTCTCAGATGTCCACTTTTCAACACACGCAGTCTTTAAGCCAAGCTGACCACAACGAATTGCAGCAACATATCCAGCCGGACCAGAACCAATTACGATTACATCATACTTATTTGACATTTATATTTATCTCCCGGTTCTCGACTTAAATTTCTAGAAGAATTCTAGCTGGATCTTCAATCATTTCCTTGATCGCAACCAGGAACTGAACAGCTTCTTTACCATCAATCATTCGATGGTCATAAGACAAAGCAAGGTACATCATCGGCAAGATCACAACCTCACCATTAACAGCCATAGGTCTCTCTTGAATCTTATGCATACCCAAAATCGCCGTTTGAGGCGGATTCAAGATTGGCGTAGACATCAAGGAACCGAATACACCACCGTTAGAAATAGTGAAAGTACCGCCTGTCATTTCTTCAATAGAGAGCTTACCGTTACGGGCTTTTTGACCATACTCTTTGATTGATCCTTCAATTGTTGCCAAGCTCATACCATCTGCATCGCGTAAGACTGGTACTACCAGGCCTTTATCACTTGATACCGCTACACCAATATCCTGATAACCATGATAAACAATTTCATCACCATCGATTGACGCATTAACTGCCGGGAAGCGCTTCAAGGCTTCAGCAGCTGCTTTAACGAATAAGGACATGAAACCAAGCTTAGTGCCATCATGCTTCTTCTCAAACAACTCTTTATATTGTTTTCTAAGATCCATTAAGGGCTTCATGTTAACCTCATTAAAGGTGGTCAACATGGCAGTATTTTGACTTGCATCCAACAATCGACGTGCAATGCTTGCTCTTAAGCGAGTCATAGGCACTCGTTTTTCAGCGCGAGCGCCAAGATCAAGCGCTACTGGCGCAGCAGGGGCCGATACTGGCTTACTAGCTGGCGCAGCAGCGGCCGGAGCAGGTGCACTAGTAGCAGTTGCAAGGTGCGCAACAACATCCTCTTTTGTCAAACGACCGTCTTTACCACTTGCTGCAATAGCTGACGGATCAAGACTATTTTCTTGCACCAATTTTTTAGCAGCCGGGCTCATGATAACTTCGGCAGCAGGGGCCGACTCTTCAGTCGCCGCCGGAGCCGCTTCAGCTGCGGGTGCTGCGGCACTTGTACCGCTTGCGCCAGCTGTAAACTTACCGATGACTTCGCCACTTAGGACAATATCGCCCTCTTGCTTTAAAATAGATTCAATCACACCATCATCTGGCGCAACGACTTCAAGAACGACTTTATCAGTTTCTATATCGACGATGAGTTCATCACGCGATACCTGCTCTCCAGCTTGCTTATGCCAAGTGGCAACTGTTCCATCCGCGACTGACTCTGGGAAGGTTGGGGCTTTAATTTCTGTAGACATTTCCAATCCTTATTAAACTATTCAACATCAAACGCTTGGTTAACTAGCGCATTTTGTTCTTCAACATGTACCGAAATATAGCCTGCAGCAGGAGCAGCGGAGCTTTTACGTCCGGCGTATCTTAAATATATTTTTTCATCAATTTCTTTGAGCACTCGACGCATTCTATGCTGCGTTGGATACCATGCACCCTGATTTTGGGGCTCTTCCTGACACCAAACAACATCACTTGCTTTCGGGTACTGTTCCAAGATGGCCTTAAGATCATCCCCAGGGAACGGATACAATTGCTCGATACGAATCACCGCAGTATCAGTAATTTCATTATGCTGTTGGAAATTCAACAGGTCATAATAAACCTTACCGCTACACATAATGACGCGTTTTATATTGCGAACATCATCAACATAGCTATCGCCAATAACTGTCTGGAATGTACCTGAGCTCAAATCATCAAGCGTTGAGGTAGCTTCTTTGTGACGAAGTAAACTCTTCGGCGTAATGGCGATCAGAGGCTTCCTCAAAGGTCGTTTAACCTGACGACGAAGCATATGGAACACCTGTGCTGGCGTAGTTGGCACACAAACCTGGATATTATGCTCAGCACACAACTGCAAGTAGCGTTCCAAGCGAGCGGAGGAGTGTTCAGGACCCTGACCTTCATAACCGTGAGGTAGTAGCATGGTTAGGCCACATAGGCGCCCCCACTTTAACTCACCACTGGTAATAAACTGGTCAATAACAACTTGTGCGCCGTTTGCGAAGTCACCAAACTGAGCTTCCCAAACTACGAGTGCACCAGGGTTGGTCGTTGCAAAACCATATTCAAAGGCAAGAACCGCCTCTTCCGATAACAAGGAGTCGATAATCTCGCACTTAGGCTGATCTTCTTTGATATTCTGCAAAGGCACATAAGTCGATCCATCTGTCTGGTTGTGTAAAACAACATGACGATGAGAGAAGGTACCGCGACCAACATCTTGACCTGAGATACGAATTTCATGACCTTCTGCTAGCAAACTAGCATAAGCCATTACCTCGCCATAACCCCAGTTCAGCGGCATTGCGCCCTGATTCATTTTATTTCGATCTTCAATGATCTTCTGAACCTGCTTCTGAATAGGAAAGCCTTCATGTATCGCACCTAGCTTTTTACCTAAACGCTGCAAGGTTTTGGCATTGACCGAAGTCTTAGCCTTAGCTGTCCACTCATGGCCAATGAATGGCGTCCAGTCAACATACATAGACTTATTCGGTTCCAGAACCAAACTCTTGGTAACATGATCACCGTTCTCTAGTGCTGAACGGTAGTCATTTTCAAGCTTTTTAGACTGTTCTTGTGAGATCACCTGCTCTTCAAGTAAGCGCTCAGAGTAGATAGAACGAGTTGTCTTCAAGCTCTTGATCACTTGATACATTAATGGCTGCGTGCCCGAAGGCTCATCCGCCTCGTTATGACCACGACGGCGATAGCAGAACAAGTCAATAACGACATCTTTCTTAAACTGATTGCGGAAATCAATTGCAACCTGAGTAGCAAACAAAACAGCTTCGGGGTCATCACCATTTACATGCAAGATTGGCGCTTCGATCATCTTTGCAACGTCGGTACAATACTCTGTTGAGCGCGTGTCTTCACGCTTATTGGTGGTAAAGCCAACCTGGTTATTAATAATAATATGTACGGAACCACCCGTACCATAACCACGAGTTTGTGACATCTGGAAGGTTTCCATCACCACGCCCTGACCTGCAAACGCAGCATCGCCATGCATGATAATAGGTACGACAGAATCCCGACGCTCATCTTCCCTTCTACCCTGGCGCGCTCGAACCGAGCCTTCAACAACCGGAGAAACAATCTCAAGATGTGAGGGGTTAAACGATAAGGCTAGATGCACTTCGCCACCTGGCGTCATCACATTCGATGAAAAGCCCTGGTGGTATTTAACGTCACCGGAACCAATATCATGGAGTTTTTTACCGTCAAACTCATCGAACAAGTCTTTCGGGTTTTTACCAAGCGTATTCACCAAAACGTTTAGGCGACCACGGTGAGCCATACCTATAACGATTTCTTTAGCACCATAACCACCGGCACGCTGAATCAGCTCATCCATCATCGGGATCAGACTTTCACCACCCTCCAAGCCAAAGCGTTTGGTACCTGGGTAACGAGAGCCAAGATATTTTTCTAAGCCTTCTGCTGCTGTTAAACGCTCTAGCAGATGGTAGCGCGTATCAAATTCGTAATTGGGCTTACCTTTTACTGACTCAATACGCTCTTGAAACCATGTACGAATATCTGTGTCTACGATATGCATGTACTCAGCGCCAAGCGATGAGCAATAGGTTTCTTTCAGTCCGTTAACAATCTCTCGAAGACTCAACTCATCGGAACCGAAGACCAAGTTACCAATCTGAAATTCGGTATCCAGGTCGGCCTCGCTCAAACCGTGATATTCAAGCTCCAAATCAGGAACATCAACCCGCTCCATCAAACCTAAGGGATCAAGCTTTGCTGCCTGGTGGCCACGAATTCGATAGGAGTTAATCAATTGAGCGACTTTAACTTGCTTCTTATCGTGCTCAGAGGTTGCGCTTGCGGGAGTAGTCAGTTCGTGACTTGCGTATTTGTTTTTGGAAAGGTGGAGAAACTGTTCACGAATGGTCGAATGAGGGATGTCTTTCTTAGCATGACCATTAACTCTTGGGAGTTGGTCAAAGTAGCTTCGCCATTCTTCAGAGACGCTGTTAGGATCAGCCAAATAAGCGTCGTACAGCTGTTCAACGTATACTAAATTTCCGCCAGACAAGTGAGATGTCCGCCAGAGTTGTTCCATGATGCTTTCTTGCATTAAAAGCTCGCCTTAGTTAGCAGTAAATGCGAATACCAGGCACTATCTTATTGGCGGCCAATATGTATCTCTAAGATACCTATACGTAGCCTAACGATAAAAAGCGATTTCGCCTTGTAACGCCCTACATAACAGGCTCGGATGACTGCTGCCTCAAAGATAATACGGGTGTTACCCGATTCCCCAGTGGTTATTATTTCTCAGCGAACTGCAAATTCGGCTTTTTGGGCTTACTTTACAGTTTCCTAAGTTTTCAGACCTAGGCTAAAGCACTAGGTCTGAAAGGATTCATCACTTGATTATAGACATAAATTCAAAACTTGCAGATTATTGCAATTGATTATGTCTCGACGGCAGAAAGTCTACCCTGACCACTACCGTCTTCAGCACTATTAAGTTGAGCGCTGCAACAACATATTTCTAATATGACCAATAGCTCGCGTTGGATTAAGCCCCTTAGGACAAACGCTAACGCAGTTCATGATACCCCGACAACGGAAAACACTGAAAGGGTCATCCAAATCAGCTAAACGCTCTGCCGTAGCAGTATCACGTGAGTCAGCCAAAAATCTGTATGCCTGTAACAAACCTGATGGCCCGACAAACTTGTCAGGATTCCACCAGAATGATGGGCAAGCTGTTGAACAACAAGCACATAAGATACATTCATACAATCCATCCAGCTTTTCACGATCTTGAGGCGTCTGTATACGCTCAATAGCAGGTGCTGGCGTATCATTAATCAAGAATGGCTTAATTTTCTCGTATTGCTTGTAGAACATAGACATATCTACAACCAAGTCACGAATAACCGGCAAGCCCGGCAAAGGACGAATGATTAACTTGTTACCCTTCACAACTTCTGAAAGAGGTGTAATACAAGCCAATCCATTCTTACCATTCATGTTCAAACCATCTGAACCACAAACACCTTCACGACAAGAGCGGCGGTAAGCCAGTGATGGATCTTTTTCCTTAAGCAAGCCCAGGACATCAAGAACCATCAAATCTTTCCCTTCAGGGATCTGTAACTCAACATCCTGCATATAGGGTGCAGTGTCTTGTTCAGGATTATAGCGATATAAACTTACTAACATCTTCCAAATCTCCCCTTAGTAAGAGCGTACTTTTGGTGGGAACGCATCAACGGTCTTAGGCGAGAAATTAACATCACGCTTACCAACGCGCTTCTCTAGAGGGAAGTACATTGAGTGTTTCAACCAGTTTTCATCATCACGCTCAGTAAAATCATTACGAGCATGAGCACCACGACTTTCTTTACGTCCTTCTGCAGCTACAGCTGTTGCGTAAGCAACTTCGAACAAGTTATCCAGCTCAAGCGCTTCGATACGAGCAGTATTGAAAGCAGCGCTCTTATCTTCAAGATGAGTATTCTTAACTCTCTCACCTATTTCGTCGAGCATCTTAAGACCTTTCTGCATGGTCTCACCTTCACGGAAAACGCCAAAGTAAAGCTGCATCGTGCTTTGCAAATCTTCTCGAACCTTAGCAACACTTTCACCGCCAGTCGTATTATCCAAACGATCCAAACGACTTAATGCGGCTTCGATATCAGCCTCTGTTGCATCATCAGTTGCAAAACCTTCGCGCAAAGATTTCTCAATCTGCAAACCGGCAGCACGACCAAATACAACCAAATCAAGTAGCGAGTTACCACCAAGACGATTTGCACCATGAACTGATACACAAGCAGCTTCACCACAAGCATATAGACCTTCGATAACGTGATCGTTACCTTCAGCATCCTGCGTTAGTGCCTGACCACCGATATTAGTCGGAATACCACCCATCATATAGTGACAAGTTGGTACAACCGGAATTGGTACCTTAACCGGATCAACGTGAGCAAATGTACGTGACAATTCAAGAATACCTGGAAGCTTGGCATTCAAGGTTTCTTCACCCAAATGGTCCAACTTCAACATAACGTGATCTTTATTTGGACCACAACCACGGCCTTCTAGTATTTCCATAACCATTGAACGCGCAACAACGTCACGACCAGCAAGATCTTTAGCGTTAGGTGCGTAACGTTCCATGAAACGTTCGCCTTCGCCATTGATCAGGTAACCACCTTCACCACGACAACCTTCTGTTACCAGTGTACCCGCTCCAGCGATACCTGTTGGGTGGAACTGCCACATTTCCATATCCTGCGCTGGGAAGCCAGCGCGAAGCGCCATCCCCATACCGTCACCAGTATTAATCAAAGCGTTAGTAGTCGACTGATAAATACGACCAGCACCACCCGTCGCCATAACAGTTGCCTTAGCCTTAACGTATACACGCTCACCTGTTTCAATACAGATAGCAATGACACCAACCACTGCACCTTTTTGGTTTTTCACCAAATCGACTGCATACCATTCATTAAGAAAGGTAGTGCCGCCCTTCAAGTTGCCCTGGTATAGTGCGTGCAATAGTGCGTGACCTGTACGGTCAGCAGCAGCACAAGTACGTGCAGCCTGAGTCGGATTATCCGGCCCTTTAGACTGGCCACCAAACGGGCGCTGGTAGATACGACCTGCTTCAGTTCGCGAGAAAGGCAAACCCATATGATCCAATTCAAATACAGCCTGAGGGCCAACTGAACACATATATTCAATTGCGTCCTGATCACCGATATAGTCTGACCCTTTAACAGTGTCATACATGTGCCAGCGCCAATCATCATTTGGATCCGCACTTGCGATCGCACAAGTTATACCACCTTGAGCAGAAACCGTGTGAGAACGAGTTGGGAATACTTTAGTAATACAAGCTGTTTTGATGCCGGATTCTGTCAATTGAAGTGCTGCGCGCATACCAGCACCGCCACCACCAATAACTATTGCATCATAATTAAGCGTTCTTAATTTAGACATTTCTTACAGCCCCCAAAGAATCTGAACACCCCAGACCACGTAAACGAACATGACCAGGCCACAACCAGCTTGAAAAATAAACCTGAATACCATTGCTTTTAGATAGTCTGTAGACACCGTCCACAAACCGATCCAAGCGTGAGCACCCAAAGATAACAAAGCAAGTAAAGAAAATACTCTGACACAAGTTTGACTAAACAGCTCACTCCACTGCATGTATGTCAAGTCAGGGTTTAGCACTAGATAACCCAGAATAAATACCGTGTAAGCAGCCAACACAACCGCTGTAACACGCTGAATCATCCAATCATAGAGTCCACTACGACCAAAACTAGTAACACTTGCTACCATAACCAAACTCCTGCCAATAAGATAAGTACAACTGACACTGCTATAACAACTTTGGCACCGAACTGGCCAGCTTCAAGCGTTTCACCAATACCACAGTCCATTAATAAATGTTTAATTCCCGCTACCAAGTGATAAAGAAGCGCAGAAACCAAGCCCCACATAATCAAAGTAACAAAAGCACCGTCCAGACACTCTTTAGCGGCGTTAAAACCGTCTTCGCTCGAGAGCGAAAGTTCAAGGACATACATAAGAATTGCCACACCAACGAACAAGGCCACACCGGTAACACGGTGCACAATTGACGTTAGCGCAGGCAGAGGAAAACTAAATTGAGTTAGATCGAGATTTACAGGTCGTTTATCTTTCACAGCACATATACTCTCTCAAGTTGGCATGAGCTAATTTAAACAAAGGAAGGCGTCTCTAAAGATTCGCCAACCCTTGCAACCTTTTTATAATAAGATGTTTCAACGCTATTCAGCCTTGCCGCCCGAAAATCTACAATAAAGATTATCCGAAACAAAACGTGAAATAGGCCACCACCTAATTTTGCTGACGGATTATAGGGATTAAGGCCGCGAAATACAAACCACGAACAAAAATAACGGCATTATTTGGCCATTATAAATTTTCTTGTATTTGACAATAATATTTCAGCAACATAGTAGCCCCGCCTTAGGCAGCTCTGGCACCATATCAAGCTTTTTTTCTTAGTTTTCATACCCACTTTGCACCAAATTAGCTTTTATTAGATATTTCCGCGCCACAGCCGTGCAAATTTCACCCACCCAAAAAGCCGAAACTTTCTTTGATTTTTTTTTCATCTACATTGGCACATTACAGAGACGTGACTATAGTCATTCTATTTGGCATAATGCGCAAACTTTTAAGTCGCCAACTGGCCGCAAGCTTTTTACCTATTAAGCAGCAGCTACGCTTGGCTTACTCTATCTCAGCAACAGGAGAGCACCATGACTGATAAAAAAGCTCAGTTATCGGTTGATGGGAAAACCATCGATTTACCAATTTATTCTGGCTCTGTCGGCCCAGATGTAATAGATGTACGAGGCCTAGTATCAGAAGGTGTCTTTACTTATGACCCTGGATTCGTGTCCACTGCGGCATGCGAATCTAAAATCACCTACATTGATGGCGGCAAAGGTGTACTTCTTCACAGAGGCTACCCAATAGAACAGCTAGCTGAAAATTCAGACTACCTTGAACTATGCCACCTACTTTTGCACGGAGAACTTCCGACAGCAGAAGAAAACGAACATTTCAGAAAAACTGTTCGCAACCACACAATGGTTCACGATCAAGTTAACCAATTCTTTAAGGGCTTCCGAAGAGACGCTCACCCGATGGCGATCATGTGCGGCGTCGTTGGTGCTCTTTCAGCGTTCTACCACGATACGATGGACATCTCTGACGAAGAACACCGTGAAATAGCAGGCTTCCGCCTTGTAGCTAAAATGCCGACTATTGCAGCGATGTGCTACAAGTACTCAATCGGCCAGCCTTTCATGTATCCAAACAATGACTTGGATTATGCAGAAAACTTCCTGCACATGATGTTCAGCACGCCAGCTGGCGATGTTAAGTTTGACCCAGCCATCTCAAAGGCAATGGATAAGATCTTCATGCTTCATGCTGACCATGAGCAGAATGCATCAACATCAACTGTCCGCCTAGCTGGCTCAACTGGCGCCAACCCATTTGCTTGTATCGCTTCTGGCATCGCTGCACTTTGGGGCCCTGCTCACGGCGGCGCAAACGAAGCTGTACTAACAATGCTTAACGAAATCGGTGACGTATCTCGGATCGATGAATACGTAGCCAAAGCGAAAGACAAGAACGACCCATTCCGTCTGATGGGCTTCGGTCACCGCGTATACAAAAACTTCGACCCTCGCGCCAAAGTTATGCGCGAAACATGCGAAGAAGTTCTTGGTGCACTAGGCCTTGAGAATGATCCTCTATTGAAGATCGCGCGTCGCCTTGAGCAGATAGCACTAGAAGATGAGTACTTTGTTGCAAGAAAGCTATATCCAAACGTAGACTTCTACTCGGGTATCATTTTGAAAGCTATCGGTATTCCTGAGTCAATGTTTACCGTTATCTTCGCAATGTCTCGAACTATTGGTTGGTTCTCACACTGGAACGAAATGGTTAGTGAAAACTACCGCATTGGTCGTCCACGCCAGCTTTATACTGGTCACGACAAGCGCGACTACCCTGCCTAAGCGCAAAGCTAAGGTATAAAAAAACCCGCTCTTGCGGGTTTTTTTATACCTAAATCAGTTTTAATTCTGCACCAATCATTTCCCGAGTACGCCTCGCCAAGCCCTTACGACATAAGGATGCTGAGTCCATAGGTTCCAGATAACGGACATGAGCATACACCTTTTCAACCCTTAGAATACGCTCAAGCGTATCAATAAACGAGTCATCATCTATAAACGCTGGCTCAGGCAAGAGCCGACCAAATTCATCCGTATACTTTAGTGCAACTGGCTGAACAGGCACACCCACTCTAACTGCTGCCTCATAAAACATCGGGAAAAACGGCAACACCTCTGCACCTACCGAGGTCGTTGATTCAGGAAACAGGTGCACTGAACCACCTTGCCTTAAACGCTCTTCAAGG
Organism: Oleiphilus sp. HI0043; assembly: GCF_001634935.1. Taxonomy (NCBI): domain Bacteria; kingdom Pseudomonadati; phylum Pseudomonadota; class Gammaproteobacteria; order Oceanospirillales; family Oleiphilaceae; genus Oleiphilus; species Oleiphilus sp. HI0043. The sequence continues at coordinate 25,789 of NZ_LWEY01001256.1, forward strand.
TAAGGAATTGAGCGATACGCTTCAAATTTATTGGTTCTATTAATATAAATAGACCCCATTCTTTTGGTAAAGGTCCCCAGCAAAGGCCACTCTTCCAAATCATGCCGCGCAATAAAACCTACAGGCCTGAGATGATTAAAAACAATCGTATCGAGCCATGAAATATGATTTGATACAAACAAACCGCTTGCTTCCATGGGGGAGCCTTCGACAACGACCTCCGTATTCATTGAACGAACCAGATCCTCAACCCACAAGGTAAACAGAGCGTAATCATTAAGCTCGTTTTGGTCAATTTTAGACACTTGCGGGAATTGATAACAAGCACCAATAAAAGCACTACCCGAGAGTAAATTCGCGAGCAGACGAGAGAAGCGCAACCCTTGGCGCGCCCTATTCTTCACAACACTAAACACAACCTTACTTCTGCGCCTCCGCTACACTCTCACTTCTAGTAAAGACCCAATCAGTGCCACTGGACTCACTCTCTGAGTATTGATAACCCGCGTAGTCAAAACCCTTTAGATCTTCAACGCTTTGAATATTATTATCAGCAGCATACCTGACCATTAAGCCTCGTGCTTTTTTGGCATAAAAACTAATGATCTTGTATGTGCCTTTCTTCTCATCCTTGAATATAGGGGTAATCACCTTTGCCTTAAGCGACTTAGGCTTGATTGATTTAAAATACTCGTTGGATGCTAGGTTAACGAGAACCTCGTCACTCCCCTCTAACTCCCGGTTAAGTGACTCTGTCAGCATCTCTCCCCAAAACTCGTAAAGATTCTTTCCGCGTGTATTTTCAAGCCTGGTTCCCATTTCCAAACGATATGGCTGCATCAAATCCAAGGGGCGCAAAATACCATACAAACCCGAGAGTATTCTTAACTTTCCCTGAAGATATTCGACACTAGCACTATCCATAGACTCGACTGCTAACCCCGTATATACATCCCCCTTAAAGGCATAGACAGCTTGCTTTGCATTCTGGGCCGTGAACGGAACAGTCCAATCTTTCATTCGCTGCACATTTAAATCTGCAATCTTTTCACTGACACTCATTAGCTTCATTAGCGCAGCGGAATCTACTTTATTTAAAGCGTCAACCAGATGCTTTGATTCATCTAGAAAATCAGGCACAGAAAACTCATCACTAAAACTCGCTGACTCGAAATCCAGCGTTTTTGCAGGAGACACAACAATAATCATACTAATTCACATCTAATTCATTAAATTGACTAAACCGAAACCCTATTTAAGGCAGCGGCACATAAACTCATAAAGTGATTGAACATCAAAAGGCCATTCAAGCTCCAGGGATTTATCATGGGATAGCAAAACAGGTATCCTGGCGCCATAGCGATCAATTAAGGCATCATCGTCTGCAATATCGACCGACTCCAGTTTAAAAAAAAGCGGCTTTCCATCCGAATCAAAGGACGATGCTGCAAAGTTTTCAGCCATTTGCACATGCAAGGCCTGAGCTACCGCAAGCGCCTCATCACACAAGTGACAACCAAGTGTCGAATACAAATAAAAGACTGGGCAGGTGTTCAATTTGAAACTCTTTTTAAATATTTTCAATAATTTAAGCAATCTATTTAAAGTATTTTATACTATACTTTTGCTTTACATCTTATTAAGAAAGAATATCTACATCTAACTGAAGGCCTGAATATACTTATGTGGTTTAAAAATATCCTGTTTTATCGCTTTACTAAACCTTTCGAACTATCAAGCGAAGAATTAGAAAGTAAACTTGCTGACTCACCATTTAAACCCTGCGGCGCGAACGACATATACCAACTAGGTTGGTCCAGCCCTTTGCAAAAGCATTCCGAGCAACTGGTACACGTTAACCAGAATTACTGGATGATCTGCCTTCAAAAGCAAGAGCGTATTCTACCTAGCTCTGTGGTCAATGAGCAATTACAAGAGAAAGTAAATGAGATCGAGGAACAACAGCACCGCAAAGTTACACGCAAAGAAAAAACTGAGCTAAAGGAAGAAATCACTAACCTCTTACTACCTAAGTCTTTCACCAAGACATCGCGCTATTTCGCCTACCTTTGCCCTTCGAAAGGCTACCTTGTGATTAACACTTCATCAGCCAAATTGGCAGATGAACTGACCAGCTATTTACGCAAAACAATTGGTTCACTTCCTATTCGCCTACCAGCAGTTAACCAGGCCCCAAGCTCGATCATGACACACTGGGTCACCGAGCCAAGCAGCCTACCAAGCTTTATGACTGTAGGCTTAGAATGCGAACTTACATCACAAGGTGAAGAGAAAGGATCTATTAAGTATAAAGGCTTGGAACTCGATCAAGAACAGATCGACCAACAAATCAAATCAGGAATGGAAGTCACCAAACTTGCTGTCGAGTGGCGCGAGTCACTAACACTATTATTAGGCTCTGATTTAAGTGTGAAGCGCATCAAGTTTGGCGATATGCTACAAGATCAACTTGACGACATGAACGCCGAAGATGCCGCCAGCATGTTTGACGCTGGCTTCACCATTATGACGGCAGAGTTCGACAAACTAATTCCAGAGATCCTGGAAGCATTCGGCGGTGAAGATACCAGCGCAGTGATCGAAGAATCGAACTAACTGTCGGCAACGCTGAGCACATTGGAATAGCGGCAATCAATAGCCGCTATTCAATCTCTTATACAAAAGCAATAAACAAAAAAGCACTCTAAACTTGCGAACAAGCCTCTAGAGAATACCCTTTTCAATAACTTCCTGACGAATACCAGACCAGGCACCTTGAATCTTCTTCAAGTGAGAAAGCACCTCTTCCAACATTTCTAGATCGTTTTTGACATTAGCTTCAAACAGTCGATGCTCACAGTAGACATAAAGATCAAATAAATTTTGTGCGACCTCCTGCCCCTTATCTAAATCTAGAAAGCTACGCAAACCCGATATAATCTCTATCGACTTGTTAATCAAACGATTCTTGCCTTCAAAGTCACTCGCAGCAATGCGCGCCTTAGCCATATTAATGCGCTCAACAGCACCATCAAATAAAAGCTGAATTAATTGGTGACGGTCTACATCGACAACACTTGTCTGCGCATTAACCGACTGATACTGATGTAATGCATTCATATTATTCTCCTGCAATCACTAAGGTACTATTTCCTTAGCTACTTCTTTTATTATTAATAACAAACTTTATTTGTCTGAACCTGTTCCTGCTAGCGCATCTAACTGCGCCTTTATAAAATCCATCGTACTATTTAATTTCGAAACTGCGATATCCGCTGCCGTAAATTCACGCGCCAAGCGACTTGTTAAAGACTCAATTCTCTCATCAAGCTTTAAACGCTCCTCATTAATCATTGCTAACGACTTACTTAATGTATCGTTCTTTGTTGTCAAAGAACCATCAATTGATACAATCTGAGTAATTAGATCAACTAACTGCTCACCGACACCTTCAATATAGGTTACCGAACCTCTAGAACCGGTTGCTGTACCTTCAACTGTAACCCGAATGCCTTCAGAATCATCACCCGTCGCAGCACTTAGCGTTTGACCCGAGCCTATCGCTGCCACACCATTAATCGTACCCTCAACATCAACCCCATCGGTACCAGCAGCCACACTCAAACCCAGTTGAGCTAAAGTATTTGTATCAACAGCTGAAACTTCAACCTTTGAACTCGATCCATAGACATTAGAGTTAATCACTAACTGGTTTGAAGCATCTAAACTTACAGTCACAGACTTACCTGCAGCATTCAGCGCCGAGTCAGCATTAATCTTTGACTGTAATTCTGCAGCCAGCTGCGTCTGCGTATAGCTCGCTGCATCGAGTGTAATACCACCACTTTCAACGCCATCTATCTTGATAGTAAGCTCATCATTGTTTGCATCGATCGTTGTACTCGCACCTAGACTAACCCCGCCAACTAACTCACCACGCGTTGCAGCCGTTGTCACCTCAATGTCATATGTGCCAGGCTTAGTATTAATACCTGCCGTTTCAAAACTTACTTGAGCATCACTTGTTCGACCCTGCTCACTAAATAAAGCCGAAACATCACTAGGGTCTGAAGCCAACTTATCAGCCAAGTCACTTTCATTCAGCTCTAACAAGCCAGTCTGGTAATTAGTAGAAATTCCGATATCTGCCAAACTTCTAACATTGGCATTTTCCAGGCCAGCAACGGTAGTACCTAACACGCTGCGCACCTGATTCATTAAACTTCGAGTCGTTGAGTCACCCAATAATATGCCAGCTTCAACACCGCTACTCGGGTCAAACTCGGTATTTTCGTTAATCAGAGTCTGCAAGGCATTAAACTTTTCAACAAACTCAGACACTTTCTCTATCACTGCAGAGTGATCATCTGCTATGACCAGACTCGCTGGTGCACCATCATTTGTACCATTTAATGACAACTTTAAACCCGGGATAGCGTCATCAATCTCGTTGCTAGAGCGAGTAATTGACACACCATTAAGTTTAAATGCTGCATCTGCAGCAGGCTGGCTTTGAATCAGATTGGTGGCACCTGCGGTATAAGCAAGACGTGACAAGCCATTTGCATCGGTATTACTTGCATCACCCGTGTCAGTAACGCTTATATCGATAGTTTTATCAAGACCCGTTTCGTCGGCGTTAAAGACTAGCTTATAGCCCGTACCGGTATATAAGACTGATGCAGTCAACCCCACATCCTCTTCAGCATTAATTGCTGCAGCAATACCATCGAGCGTATTGTTTGAGTTATCAATCGTTACGTTGGTAGTTTTGCCATCCACCACGATAGAAAGCGCACCCTCACCTAAAGCAGTGGTATCTGAATCACTAAATTCTGTCGTTGTTAATGTTTGAGATACAGCTAAAGCGGAGACTTCTAAAGTATGAACACCCGCACTCGCTTCACTTGTATTAACCGTAGCGGAAAATGCTGAGCTTCCAGAAGAAACAGTTTTCGATTCAAATAACTGGGGATTTGATAATGTACGAGCAGGTAGACGAAGATCAGTAACTGCTGATTTAATCTGCCCAAAGATAGATAACTCAGCATTAATTTCAGCTTCTTGACTATCTAGGCGAGCCTCAACCGGAGCGCGCTCTGCATTAGCGAGATTATCAATTAGCTCACTGGTGAGAACACCCGAACCAATTCCAACCGAAGATACACTTGCCATACTTATCGCCTCGAATACCACAGGATTAAATAAGCGTTAAAGCCACAATGACTTTGACTCACTCTAACCCAGCGAAAACTTTGTCTATTGAGTCAACACTACAATAACTCTATATAGCGCTCTTGTAGAATATATCGGCAAGAAGGGGCAAAAGTTTACCCCCTAAATTGTAACGAACTGTGAAAAGCTTGCCACTTGCACGAGCACCACCCTTCACAGTTTACAAAAAATATTACACTTTAGCCTTAAAAAGACTCAATGGCTCATTCTGCTGCAAGTCTTGAGCCAACTTCAGTGCGACATCGTCAGGAATTTGTCTAATCACCTCAGATGTATCCTTATCAACGACCGTAATAATCGTCTTACCGGATGTATCATCAAGATTAAACTGAAGATTTCGCTCTACAGATTGAACGTAGTCATTAAGCTGAGTCACTGCCTGACCCACACTCTCAGTTGCTGAAGATTGATCAAGCTCAGAAACTTCCTCAACTGACTTATCGACTGCGTCTTTCTTAGGCGAATCGCCAGCCTCACGTGTTTTCTGAGACGACGATGCTGCCGCTAGCCGTAAAGACTGCTCCACACCTTGTAATTTTACGTCGCTCATATAAGCACCTCATTTAACTTATAACCAAACAAGCCGACTTTGATTTTCATCAAAGCCGGCATCATATCAACTAAGCACTAAACCCTTACTGAAGAAGAGATAGAACTTGCTGAGGTCTAGCATTTGCTTGTGACAATACTGAAATACCTGCCTGCTGTAGAACCTGAGACTTAGACAATGCCGCAGTTTCTGCCGCGAAGTCCGCATCACGAATTCGAGAGTTTGCAGCTGACAAGTTTTCACTACTGACAGAGTTGTTTGAAATAGTAGACTCAAAACGGTTTTGAATCGCACCCAGTTTCGCTTGCTCACTTGCTACCTGGTTAATAGCGTTATCGATCGCAGTAATTGCTTCTTCAGCACCCTCTAGGGTACTAATATCGACATCTTTCAGTAGTGTACCCGACTCTGATCCACCAAAGCTACCAACTGCATTAAAACCAGCCCGCTCATTATTGCCCGTTAGCGTACCCACTGAGAACTCACCAGCCGCCTCAAGCGTAACGCCAGCAACATAGTTTTCATCAGTCGTAAAACCCGAGTCACCAGCCGTAGCCACAGTCAATTCAATATTACGACCATCTTCAGCAACCAAAGTGTATTGATTATTATCCAATGCTTCTGCTGTTACACCCGTCAAACCAGACTTAGCGTTAATAGCATCAATAGTTGTTGTTAGGTTAGTGGCAAGATCAGCCCCCATTGCACCCGTGATTTGCGTCCCGTTTATAGAGATATCAAAGTCGGTTCCAGTCACAGTTACATCACCAGAGTAAACTCTGTTTTCATTAACCGTAGCCGATACACCAGATTGGTCTGAAACCCTATTAATCGCAGCAGCTAGCGCAATACCGCTTGAACTTGATAGCGTAGAAGATGCAGTATCATCACCTGCTTTTGTCGCACCAACTGATACATTATTAAGCGTTAAGTCACCAGCCTGTAGCGCAGCTCTAGTACCATCATTACCATTATCACCAACTAGTGCAGCCTTGTTGCCACTATATGTACCTTTTTCAAAACCGAAGTTATCAATATTCTGAGTATTTGAACCAACATTAATATCAGAACCGTCATCACTAGTTAGCGTTACATCACCAATAAATGTGACAGCGGTACCATCAGTACCATCATCAACTAAACCGAAGTCTTCCGCACCACCAGTTGTTGTATCAACAGTGATATTACGACCATCTTCAGAAGTCAAATCAACACGAAAACCTGTGCTTGTCTCGACAACCGATGCCGTCACACCCGTTAAGTCACTCTTTGTATTAATTGTATCTGCAACTGCTGTTAGCGCAGTCTCTGCTTCAACTTCTGCAAGCTGAAGCTCTATATCAACACCGTTAATTGCGACTGTTTCAGCATCAACACCTGTACCGATAACACCCGCAGCTATAGTTGTACCTTCGACTGTATTGGGGTTTGCAGTTGCGGTCACACCCGTCAGGTCAGTTTCTGCGTTGATCGCAGCAGCCTTTGAAATTGCACTTGAACCCTGCAAAGCAAATGACGTGTCGTCATTACTACCAACAGGAGCCGAAATAGCAGCACCGTTAATAGTCAAGTCACCAGCGGCGATAGTCTGCTCTGCAGTTAATGCAGTTTTACTATTGTTAGACGTCACACCAGCAGTCGCAGCTGCGCCAAGTGTATCAACAGTAGTTTCATTAATACTTACATCAATTCGGTCACCAACGTTTGCTCCGGTCTGAAAACCAGTATCCTGGAAAGAGCCATCTAGAAGGCTTTGACCGTTAAAGTTTGTCTTTTCAGAAATTGACTGAATTTCAGCTTTTAGCTGCTCAACCTCTTCTTGTAGAGAAGAACGCTCCAAATCAGTGTTTGAACCATTCGCTGATTGTAGCGCTAGTTCACGAACACGCTGTAAAGAAGTTGTGATACTGTTTAAAGCACCTTCAGCAGTTTGTGCCAAAGAAACACCATCACCTGCGTTTCGGTTAGCTACGTTAAGACCACGAACCTGAGCGTCGATTCGGTTTGAAATTGCCAAACCCGCCGCATCATCCTTCGCACCATTGATACGTAAACCTGAAGATAAACGTTGCAAAGCCTGGCTTTGAGCGTTTTGTGAACTTTCAAGGTTACGCTGAGCATTTAAAGACGCGATATTGGTATTAATTATTTGAGGCATGTCGTTTCTCCGATCAATTTTGCAAGTAAACGAACGAGACTTTAAAACACACCATGCTTTGTAAAGCACGCTCTCGATCGCTTGTTACATCATTTAACGGCCCCCCACAAAATTACTTTAGTTTTTTTTACAAAAACAATGTAAGCAAGTGTAACAAACCCCTTCTTGCTCAAACACTCCTACTTCACTAGCTATATAGATTGCGGCAAGCACTAGCCAAAAAAACGGCAAACATATCGTTTAAAGACACTACTCACATTAACACAAACACAAAAACTTCTATATTAACAAACACTTAAAACACCCAAACAAAAGCTGGCACAGTGCATGCTTTACAAACAGCAAGGAAAGTGGTGCTCAATTAACGCATCACAACTTTTATAAAAACTTTAATTTAGTAGCCGGTAGTAACTCATCCCAAAACTTTAGGAATGCTGTCCACCGGTATAGAAGATAAGTAGGAGCATACAATGCCTCAAATCATCAATACCAATATCGCGTCAATTAATGCACAACGCAACCTGGACAATTCTCAATCCGCTAACCAGACCGCCTTGCAGCGTCTTTCATCTGGTTTGCGTATCAACAGTGCCAAGGATGATGCGGCAGGCTTGGCAATATCAACACGCTTTGACTCACAAGTTAGAGGACTCAACGTTGCCATAAGAAACGCGGGCGATGGCGTATCACTTTCTCAAACAGCTGAAGGTGCATTAGGATCAATTACCAATAACCTGCTTCGTATCAGGGACCTAGCACTTCAGTCAGCAAACGGAACAAACAGTGCAATCGATAGACAAGCACTGGACCAAGAAGTTCAACAATTAAAAGCTGAAATAGAACGCGTGTCTCTGCAAACAAACTTTAATGGCACCAACTTGCTCGATGGGTCTTTCTCCGGTGTCACATTCCAAATCGGCTCAAATGAAGGTGAATCTGTTACCGTGAGCATTGAGGGCGCTACAGTTGACAAGCTTGGCGCAGCACAAACTGACGGCGTCAGCTCAGACCAACAAGGTGGCACAACACAAGCAATTGCAGCATTGGCCGCAGGTGACTTAGTTATTAATGGTATTGCAGTTGGTGCTTCTAGCGGTGTAGACGATGCCTTCTCTAGCTCAGACCGAGACAAGAGCGCAATCGCCAAAGCAGCCGCAATCAATAAGGTAGCGGATATTACAGGCATTGAGGCAAAAGTTGGCAGCACTCGCGTAAGCGGTGGTGAAGGAACGTTCGACAACACTGCATCATCTGGGCAAGTTGCCATTAATGGTGTCGACATTGATGTTGCTGCCAGCGACTTACTCAGCGACGAAGCAAACCTTCAAAACATCGCAAACGCAATTAACGAAAAATCCGGGCAAACAGGTGTAGTTGCTGCCTTTAATGGTCGCGCAGACACTGGTATATCGTTATCAGCAGAAGATGGCAGGAACATCGAATTAGCTATAGGAACAACAGCCGGAACCATCACAGATTTAAATGATGTTGGCCTAGCTGGTGCGGCAACTTACTCTGGCTCATTTTCCTTAGTATCTTCCGATGGAGGTCCAATTGAAATCGACACAACAACTGGTGATATTGAAAATGCTGGCTTAGCTGTTGGCAAATTCAGCGGCACTAACAGTGGCGCCATTGGTCAAGCCGTTACAAACACCACATTTGTTACTGGAGATCTTGTTATAAATAGCGTCCCTGTAGGACCAACACTAGCCGCTTTTGACACAGCATCACCTTCTTCTACGAACCCAGAAACCAGCGCCATCGCAAAAGCGCATGCGATCAACCTAGTATCTGATCAGTCAGGTGTTACTGCAACCGTAAACTCTACGTTGGTTAATTCCACAGCAATCGCAGCTCCTGGTGTCGGTATTGGCGAGTCTGGAAGCTTCCTGTTAAACGGTGTTACCATTGAGATCTCGACAAGTGATACAAATACCGTTGCAGACAAACAAAACACCATTATTTCAGCCATAAACAACAAGGCCGGCCAAACAGGTATTCGAGCGGAAGCTTTAGGTTCAGAGTTCCGCTTGATTGCCGATGATGGAAGAAACATTGACGTTGGAGCTTTCACAGGTATCACTCCTGCCAACATCGGCCTAACAGCTAGCACCGAATATAGGGCATCAATTTCTCTGCAATCAGCTGGTAAGATCGAGCTAGACTCAATTACAGGCGACATTGAGAAAGCTGGCTTTGAAATCGGCACCTACGGCGCAGCCGAAAGTGGACAGCTAGTACAAGACATTGATATATCAACATCAGATGGCGCAATTTTAGCTTTGGCTGCTGTCGACAATGCACTGACAACGATAAACTTCCAACGTGCAAACCTCGGTGCGATTCAAAACCGATTTGAATCCACCATCACGAACCAAGCGATTGCAGCTGAAAACTTTACGGAAGCCAGCTCACGAATCAGAGACGCTGACTTCGCCGCAGAAACAGCTGAGCTGTCTAGATCACAGGTATTACAAAGTGCGGGTCTTTCGATCCTGTCTCAGGCGAATGGACAACCACAGCAGGTACTCCAACTGTTACAGGGTTAAACCTGACTTAAAAATATTAAAATAAAAACAGTACTACTATCTATTCTCCAAGCCGGCCTAGCCGGCTTTTTTCTTGTATATCACCTAGAAAACCAATCTTTTCTGGCACGCTCTTCGCTTAGTACTAGACACTACCTTAGATAATACAAAAAAGCGGAAGAGGTTTACCTAATATGAGTCCTACTACTCCTAAGCTCCAACCAATCGTAAATGAATTCAGCGATTGTGAACGTTCTGATATTGCACGCCTGCTTATCCATGCGAATGACCTCTACAAAATGTATAACAGCACCGATACTGCTGTTGAAGACAAGAAGGTTTCTTTGGACAAAGCTTTCAAGCTGATTACTGAAGTCATCAACTTCGACCCGAACAACGCGCCGGCAATGAACCTACTTGGCCGCATAGAGCTTGATAGAGGGAATGTTTCTGCCGCAAAAGAACTATTTGATAAGTGCTTAGAGCACTCGCCTGAAAATACACAATACCTGACGAATCTAGGTTATCTACATATAATTTCTGAAGAGCCTGAGTTAGCAATCAGACAGTTCGAAAAAGCACTTTCAATTGATAATGGCAATAAGAACGCATTTCTAGGTATGGCCAGAGCTCATCATGCGCTTGGCCACTTCGATGTCGCTTACCTCCATTATCGATCTTTAATCAATCATGGCTATGATGACATTACGATCTTGCATGGCATGCTTAACTGCTGCCCTCATATAAAGATAGAATCTTACAACACTCAGCTTGAAGCTGATTTGTTTTTGCTTCTGTCAAAGAGCGAACTGGCTTTAGATAAACTTGCCGGATTCGCCGCGGCATTGCTAGTCAAAAAATATGATTTAAGTAATCCAAATGCGACGATTGAAATGCTTGAAGTCGCAAAAGACCCCTTAGTGTATTACTCCTTACTAAACTGCATTTTACCTGATCCGCATGTTGAAGAATTTATAACGCTATTGCGCCAAAGCATTTTGCTAGAGTGCGTTGAGTCAGGCACCCTTCGGGATGATCTACAAGTGCTAGCTATCGCGATTGCTGTTTATGCGGAGCGTACTAACTTCGCTTTAATCGTTGATGAAGTTGAAGAGGAAAAAGTCGAGCTAATTGATCAATCTCTTCAACATACCCTCCAACACCAATGGGAAGTTGATGAGGTAGCCGGCGCATTGATTGTTGTGGGTATGTATAAGGCATTCTTCTCTCAGACTTATGCAGTTAACTTAACAGCGCTGGAACTAGATCAGTGGCCATCGGCATTATTACCCTTAATGGAGTCATCCCTATATCGTCGAGCTGAGCGTGAATCTTTCAAGCAGCAGTTCCCAGAAAAGAAAAGTGAACTGCTAACTAGTAAAGATGACTTACCGGGGCCATTTCCAAGGCGGCAAACAATCGACTTTTTTAATCAGCAGTCCTTGAAGCAGGAACTAATCAATAACTTCCAGCTGCCAGAATCGGAACTGCCAGAACGCTTACTGCTATTAGTTGCAGGCACCAATGCTTCTCAACGTGCGCTTGAGTATGCTAATCACTTCAACGATGTTGATGTCCTCGCCCTTGAAAATAGTCTAGAGAACCTAGCTGAGTGTCATCTAAAAGCCCATCAAAAAGGCTTATCTAATATAGTGTTTTGGCCACAGTCATTGGCAAAGCGTTTTCTTGAAGATGGGAACCAAATACATTTTGCATCGATCTCGGCCGAAGCACCGGTAGTTGATGCGGAATTCGTTGAATTAGTTAAGCGTCAGCTTTGTACCAATGGCATTCTCAATATAAAGCTGTGTGAGTCTCCCGATAACGCGAGTACCGATATTGAAACACTGGTTGCCAAGCAAGGCCTTCGTAATACCAGCGCAAATATCAGAGCTCTAAGATCCACCATTCTCGCTGACAAATACAGTGCTTATTGGGAAGGTTTGATCAACGAAGAATATTTCTATTCCATTGATGGATGTCGCCAAGCATGGTTTGGGAGCAATGACCAGAAGCCTGTGCTGAATACTGCTATCGAACTTAGCAGCAGTTCTCACTGGCAGCTAAGTAAAGTGCTAAACCACTACGGGAAAGCCGTTTCAACCGCTTTGGCGAAAAAGAATTTACTGAAAATAGCAAAAACCAAGCAAATAAATCATGACTACTCAATTTATTTAGCAAAACGCTAGCAATATTCAGCTCAAACTTGGCCAAGATCATGCGCTAAGTTTGAGCTATAACTTCCTTCCAACGCTCATAGTCAGCCACTTCGTCAACGTCCCACGAGTCAGGAAGCACTTGATAGCTTAGTCCTATCCGACTGCAGCAACTAAGCGTTTGCTCCAGCGCCTTATCACTCCCCCACTCAACACCATCGAGCCAATTACCATTAACTCGGGCCAGAGCTTCTCTGCGTAAGGCTAGTAATACATAACCACCATCTTCTGCGGGTATGATCGCCACGTCATGCTCACTTAATGAATCTTTTACAACTTTCAGGTCAGATACAGTGACATTCGGACAATCACTGCCAATAATCGCAACGCTCTGATAATCAACTAAACTACGCTCAAGGGTATCGCACATTCGCTCACCAAGATTTTCCCCTCGCTGTTCGTGGCAGTCTAAACCTTCTTCTGCAATTAGTGCCTTAAGCTTTTTATGGGCATTTATAGATTCTGCTTCAAGCGAGTCAAACGAAGCACTCTTTTGATCAAACCATAACTGATAGTCACAAGCGATACACTGACTAAATCTTAAAGCAATATCTGCAACAAGCTCCATATGAATAGATAGCGCAGCCTCCTCACCCAAGACTTTCGCAATACGAGTTTTTACATGCCCCAACAAAGGACGCTTAGCAAACTGAACAAGTAAAAACTTTCTCACAGTTACCTCTGCTCAATATTTAAATTATTAGCTCTTCTATCAGGCCAGTCGAATGTTGTTTTTGGCCGCTGGCAGCATATATGGCCAGAAGCTAGACTTAATTCATTATAATCGGCGCGAAGAAATCGTCATTTTTGTTTATACTCAAACCTCAATCTTCAATTCGTTACGGGTAATCATGTCGCAAAGTCTTAAAGCAGTCTCTTTCAATATAGCATGGCAAGAAAGCTTTAAAGAAATTCAGTGCTATGAGGACAAGCAAGTCAATCAAGTATTGCGCGCACTACTGAGCGATAAAGAACTTATTTCCGTGATCAAGAGCCTATTCAAGTCAGACGAAAATCAAGCGCCGATTCAATTTGAGCGTTTAGCTGATATTCACTCGATTGATGCCTTTCAAGCCTGGGTGGCAGAGTCTATATTCCCCTACATAGAAACAAGCTATGATGATTTGAGCGTTTCCGGTCTTGATGAACTAGACCCTGCGACGCCCTATGTTTTTATCTCGAACCACCGAGACATCGTGATGGATCCACTCATCCTTAATAAAGCGCTAAGGGAATATGGCTTCTCTACCTCAAATTGCGCTATCGGTGACAACCTACTTCAACACCCAGCTGCTAACGACCTTGCCTTACTCAACCGCTGCTTTAAGGTCTTCAGATCTCTGAAGTCTCCTAGAGCAATGCTTAAAGCGATGAAAACACAATCTGAGTACATTCGTTATTTACATTTTACACAGCAAGGTAACGTTTGGATCGCGCAAAAGGAAGGCCGGGCAAAAGACAATATAGACAAAACTAACCCCGCCCTGATAAAAATGCTTATCTTAGCGAAGCCCAAGGAACGACCATTTAGCGATTACATGAACGCATTGAATATTGTACCTGTCTGCTTCTCTTACGAGTGGGATCCTTGTGACATTGACAAAGCTCACGAACTGATAAACTCTGAAAACAACTCAGACTATCAGAAAGACCGGTTTGATGATTTCATCTCTTGTAAGAAAGGCCTGAGCGAAGAAAAGGGTAAAATCCATATCGACTTCGGAAATACACTAAGCATCTCTGAAACACACGACCATAAAGATGTCGCTAACCTTATTGATGAAGGGATTCAGAAAGCCTACCGCCCCTTTCCAGTGAACTACGCCAGTTACAAGCGAATCCACGCGACTCACTCAATTCCTAGCAACTTTTCTAAACAAGAGATTAACCAATCGGCCAAGCGACTGGATGAGAGACTAAAAGACGAAAATATCGAGATCCAAAAGCGAGTTTACACAGCCTACTCACAAGTACTGAATAGCTGAAGTATTCCAAGCACAAAGCCTTATACTTAAGCTAACTCTTCTAATAAACCAGTTTTTTTAATTCCAAAGCCTTGAGAGTGGTCAACACCAATAGTTCTTAGAACATTCAGAATTTCATAGTTTTCTACATATTCAGCAACTGTTTTCATACCCATAAAGTGAGCTAACTCATTAATTGATTTGACCAAAGCCTGGTCACGTTCGTTGTTAGCGATATTGCCGATAAACACACCGTCGATTTTAATAAAATCAACAGGAAGTTTTTGAATGTAAGCATAGGACGAAAGACCTGAACCGAAGTCATCTAGTGAGAACTTACATCCAGTCTGCTTTAGTACCCGTATAAATTCGATCGCATCAGCCAGATTTGTAATGGCTGCAGTTTCAGTAATCTCAAAACAAATCATTTCCGGAGGAATCGTGCTAGCTGCAAACTGCCCTAGTATAAACTCAAGGAATGAATCATCACTTAAAGAGTTGCCAGACAAATTAATTGAGAAGCCATCAGATTTAGCAACAGACTCTTCATGTGTCTCCATCCAACGCAATACGTTATGTATCACCCAGCGGTCAACCATCGCCATTCGTCCAAAGTGTTCTGCTGCTTCGATCAACATAACAGGCGGCAATACCTGACCATTATCCCTAACACCCAAAAGAATTTCGTAATGAGGCTTGGCATTGGGGTCGGTGGTGATCGGACGAATTTCCTGACAGCGAAGTGTCAGCAATTCATCGAGATCCTGATCAAGCTTTTGAACCCACTCCAACATCTGATCACGCTTGTGCTGGTCTTTGTCTAGCGCTTCATACAGTACAACGCGATTTCGCCCATGCTCTTTAGCAGAGTCGCATGCGACACCCGCTTTTCGCATCAAGGTGTCGTAGGAGTCAATTTCAACTTCAAAATCGGCAACACCAATACTCACCGTCGTATTGATAGCATGGTCTTCCCAAGTAAAGCTTTGCGAACTGACTTCTTTACAAATATTTTCTGCTACATCGTTTGTCGTTTCAAGCGAACAATTGACCAAAATCATACCAAATTCATTACCACCCAAACGCCCGCAAAATGCATCTTCCAGGCCTTGTGCTTTAATGGTCTGAGCAACATGCTTCAATAAAGCATCACCAGCATGATGCCCATAGCTGGTATTGGTTAAATTGAACTTATCGACATCGATATAAATCAAAGTCGCTTTACTTTGATTAGTAACAGCACCGGAAATACTTTGTTCTAAGCCGCGTTCAAATGCCTGACGATTAAGTAAACCTGTCAATACATCACAACTAGACTGGCTAGCAAGTTCTTCGTAAACAGACTGAACCATTTGATGTAAGCCTTGGTCAACCAAGGGCACTTCATCGTTATCAACAAAGCTTGCTTTATTAGCTTTAAACAGTTCGACCAACTTATCCAAAGGCATATCTTCATCTTTCATGCCTTGGCTATCAACAAATACGAACCGGAAAGACTCACTTCCTGACCAGGCGAGGCGCAAGCATCTGGCACGCCCTTGATCATCTTTTATTTCAACCCATTCACCAACTTTCATCGTCACTACGCGCTTATGCCAATGAGAAGCTTGTGGGTCCTGACCCTGATCTGGACGCAGGTCTTTAATCTCTTTTTCAGTTTTCTCGTAAGGCCATTCGTATCGATCAATCTTGACGAGCAGCGGATCAACATCATGGAACAAACAATCTTCCAGTCGCTGCAATACCGTCTCATATCCAACAGGCCCAACAATTGTTAACTCTTTTGTGATTAGTTCTAATATAGAAGGCGCTTCCAACTCCATTTCTAGTTCAACGGCCCATTGGTCACTATCATCAACCTCTTCACCCAACCACGATAAAAGTACATCTACAACATTTAATGCTTCGGTATAGCCTTCACTTGTTTCGCCATCGCGAACAGCGACTAAGGCCAAATGCTCACGCCACCCGGCTTTATCAAGAAGCTCCATCAGTACAACCGGAACTGACTGTCCCTGCAAAAGTTCATTAAGGTCTGTTACAACTTTATGACGAGCACTTGCTACCTTTTGCTTTCCCTCATAGGCCCGAGCAATGCGATCCGAATTACGTTTTTGCGCGATTGCTTGGCGTTCTAATAAATCATCTAGCTCTTTTACAACTTTTTCTATCGCTTGATCATCATGGTCAAAGTCACTTACAACCTTACCGATATAGCGATCCAAAACTTTCTCTAGTCGTTTCTTATCAGACTTCTCGCTCGCTGAAAGCTTGGCTAGTTTATTCAACAATTGACGCGCTGGATGCGAAGCATTAGAGAAGAAAGTTTTATCTCGAAGAACTACCTTAAGAATAGTGAGTTTAAGTTTTTCTAACCAACGCTCGAGCAAACCACTGACACCGATTTTCTCGACAATGACTTCGAAAAAGCGATCCGTCACATCGATTAGCTCGGATTCTTGCTGGCCAATATTCTTGGCACCGCCCGGCATTTCACTTAGACCACTTTCAATCCAAGTACGTAACTTCTTACGTTCGATTAGCTCGGTATCATCTCTAACTTGCTGTAATTGGCTAATTGCACCAACTAACTGAGCAGGCGCGTATTGACCTACAGGTATACTTTGCGAGTTTGCATCGATTTCTTCCCCAGCAGAAGCTAAGCCTAATTGCCCCCCACTAGTAGAGGAGGTGTGCAGACGTGACAAAGTATCTAATGTGCTGTTTTCTTGAGCTTTATATTGGTGGCGATTTTCAAGGATAGACGCGGCTGAAGAGCCCCCTCCAATAACTGGTGCATCACTCAGCCCTTCAACATTGTGATTTACTGTCTCTTCGGCTGAACTGGCTTCTTGTGCGGCATCTGCTTCACTTTCTGTCTTTGTTAACGGCTCTTGAGTTTGCTTAGGCTTGTAATTAACTTGGACTTTTTTGACAGTGCCGATTATCTCAAGATATGACTCTCTTAAGTCTTCAAGAAAGCTACGAGACAGCGCTTTATAGATGACAATCTGGGGAGCCGCCGGGATTTCTAGTTGCTCGATAGCTGTTTTTAAGGTGCTGAAAATTGCATGGGGTGCCAGAGGACAATCTTCCTTTCCAATTGTTTCTCCAAACAGGTACGAAACAATTAAACAAACCTCATGAAGCTCGTAACCAAGTTCAGCTTCTAGGTACTTGATACCCATATTGGCACTAAGCCAATCTTCAAAGTCATCTTTGGAGACAAGACTAAGTGAGTCAAGGTCAAGCTTATCGCCACCATGCGGCTTTTGTGTATCAGTTTTCACTTGCTCTAGTTCATCACTGAGCACCTCTTCATTTGATAAACTCTGCTCAACCTCCTTCAGAGCGCCAATAGCATTGTTTGCAACCTGTGCAGCAAACCATTCACTATTTGCTTCTAGAAGATTAATGGCTAAAGAAAAATCCGCTCGCAGCCAATCCTCAGCATCCTCTAGTTTCTTATATAACTGAGCTGAGGTAGCGTGAATCGCTTTTCCAATGCCGTCATTAAACGACACGGCAACCTGCTGGGCTAACGCCTGCAGCAACTGGGTCTTAAGCTTGATGGATACGGAAAATTCTGCCATGAAAACCGATATTAATAGGAACTTTAGTTAACTAGTGTCTATTACGGCTAATCTAAATACCTGATTTAACAAGTTAAGTATTCAATATGTTACAAAAAACCAAGAAAAGGAAAAAAACTGTAAAATGTCGGGGAATCCCTACCTATCCTTTGATATCATTACGCGATAGGTCGGGACTCCCCTGCTTTCATTCAGGAAAACTTATGAACCAGCTGTTTGTTAACAACCTCAGTGTTATCGATTTCTCTTACTATGACTTTCAACGCGGGATACTCGGTGAAAGCTGGATCGTGGACATAGTGCTTAGTGGTGAGCTGGATGATCAGGGAATGGTCTTTGACTTCGGTCATGTAAAAAAGCAGATTAAGCAAATAATCGATGAAGAACTCGATCACCGCTTTGTGATATCAGCACAAGCCAAAAACCTTGAAGTAAAACAAGATAAAGGTGTGTGTGAGCTAAATTGGAAAAACGTCATGGGGTCTTATCAACACATATCCCCGGAATCAGCGGTGCTAGTACTTGATGTAAAAACCATCAATACTAAAACCGTTGCAGCTTATCTCGAAACAATAATTCTTAATGCCCTTCCTGACAATGTCAGTAAGGTCGAACTTTCTCTTAGTGAGGAGCACATTGACGGTGCTTATTACCACTATAGCCACGGCCTCAAAAAACATGACGGCAACTGCCAGAGAATCGTTCACGGTCACCGTTCAAAAATTGAGATATTTGAAAACCACCAACGAAATTTCGACTTAGAAGACTATTGGGCGGCTTGCTTCCGAAATATTTATATAGGTACGCAAGAAGATATTGTCGAGGAGTTTGATATTGACGGTAAAGCGCACGTAACGTTTGCCTATAGAGCACAACAAGGTAAGTTTAGTGTTACGCTCCCTGCCAAACGTGTCTACTTAATTGATAGCGACTCAACTGTTGAGTTAATTGCTCAACATGTCGCCCTACGCTGTAAAGAAATGAAGCCCGCCAACCATTATCGCGTCAATGCCTACGAAGGCGTCGGAAAAGGCTCTATTGCTGTTTCCAAATAAAGACACGCCCCTTACATAATTCGTCGGAAAGTTAGATTAATTCGCTCTGCAACCTCGCGTCGAGTTTTTGGCGCCTGGTGTAACCAATTCTTTTGCACGCCGGATTTCATTAGCAATAAAGAACCGTGCTCAAGCTCCAGCTGATATTTTTCTCCCTCTTTCCTTTTGTGTTTTAGCTGGAAGTAGCGACTTTGACCAAAGCTAAGTGAAGCGATAATCGGGTCAGGGCCTAAGCTTGATTCGTCATCACTATGCCAGGATACGCTGTCTTGACCATTACGGTAGCGGTTGACCAAGAC
The DNA here is from genome assembly GCF_001634935.1 of Oleiphilus sp. HI0043. Classification (NCBI taxonomy): domain Bacteria; kingdom Pseudomonadati; phylum Pseudomonadota; class Gammaproteobacteria; order Oceanospirillales; family Oleiphilaceae; genus Oleiphilus; species Oleiphilus sp. HI0043. Next base: position 45,390 of record NZ_LWEY01001256.1, read on the forward strand.
ACCATTGAATATTTCACCCGTACGCTGCTCTACCAAGATCTTTATATTTTGCAATAAGGGCGTCCAGTTTTTCGGCTTTGCAGCGATCCCAGAATAGCTGTAAGAGATGTTAGGATCACCATACCATGCACTGAGCCGCGGTATTGGGCGCTCGACACCATACATTTGAATATACTCTTGCTGCCATTCGATATCGCAAAGCAAAGACTTAAATAAGCTGTCAGCTTCACTGCGAGAATAAAAGTGACGGTAATAACTTAAGGCCCCACCATCTAAGCCAATATCAATTGCTTCTGGGTAAGCGTGAGCACTAGTTTCAAATAGATCTTCTGTCATCGATATATTATGAAGCTAAGACACAAAAAAAGGGAAGCTCTATGCTTCCCTTTTATAGATAAACCAACTCAGGCCAAATCAGTTTATTATATTGTCGCGTTGACTGCGCTTCTATTTATACTCCGTAACTACAGCTAGCAGCTTAGGCTACGTCTTGCGCTGATTTCATTTTTGCTTTCATTTCCTCACGAAACACTTCGATTGGGTCATAATGCAACCGGTGTGGATCCATATCGTGCTTCATTGTCCACATCATATAATCTAATAACTCTTGCTGTGCTTTTTCTTGTGCTTTACGTGCGCTACGGATATTTACAACATTTGATGTTTCAGTCTTTTCCACCATTTGTACTTCGTTGTTAGTTGCGAACATATTTATCACCCGTCAATTTAATCTGCTAATTAATCAATTTTTTGTATTTGTACTTCTCTTTGAAGTACATTTTTATTTAGTTGATTCACATTAAGCGATTAGCATGCCAACTTCATAAATAACTTTGATTACTTTTTATTTTCTTATTATATTCAATACCTTATACACAAACATATTTCACTTAAAAGTCTCGAGTACGGATTTCGTCAAACATAATACCTACTAACACCCAGTAAACGTCAAAAATCCATCAGGCAGATTTGATCTGCTAATCCCCCTCCTTTATGAGCCTCTAAAAAACAAATTTAACTGAGTATCGGCAGAGAAAAACACATAGAACAACTACAGTAGACAAGTAAATAGCCCGAAAAAGACTGAGAGAAAGTAACAATGGCTATACTCAACTTTCTACAGGCGAAAAAAAACCTCGATATCAAATTGATATCGAGGTTTTTTATATGGCGTCCCCTAGGGGAGTCGAACCCCTGTTACCGCCGTGAAAGGGCGGTGTCCTAGGCCTCTAGACGAAGGGGACAGTAAACTGTCCTGAATGATTTGGTGGAGCCATGCGGGATCGAACCGCAGACCTCAACGCTGCCAGCGTCGCGCTCTCCCAGCTGAGCTATGGCCCCGCACTGGTGTGCTGTGCATCATTCAACGGGGGCGTATATTATTGAAGTCTCCCCCCCGAGTCAAGACTATTTTTACACTTCTTTTAACTTTTTGATTTCTGCGCTAAGCGATTGATATTCCTTCTCTACTCGCTTGGTTTCTTTCTTGGAAAAGCCACCCAATATGCTAACAGCATGACGCAGCCTGGCACGACTCATATCTGGCCCTAAAAGCGCCATAGAATCGACTACTGACCAAGAGTTTGGTGTACCAGCAATAGCGATAAAGATTGGCTGCATGCAATCACCTATCTTAAACTCCATCACCTTGGACAAAGCCTTAATCTCGGCAAAGATATTATCTTTGTTCCAATCACGTAATGATTCCAATTGCCACAAAGCAAACTGCAACACGCGTTTAACTTGCCCTTCTTCTAGTTTTTTATGCGCAAAATCTGCAGCCTGTAATTCCAGCATACCTGAAAACATAAAGGTGCTTAATGGTGCGATGTCAGCAAAGGTCGATACACGCCCCTGTACATGCTCAACCAAAGGTTTAAGGTTTGCCTCGTTGAATGCCCAAGCTTGAGCGCGCGCCATAAATTCGTCAGCACTTAGATTTTCACGAATCCACACGCCATTCAACCAGCTTAGCTTTTCGACGTCGAAAATCGGTCCACCAAGCGAAACACGTTTAATATCGAAGTTCTCAATCATTTCCTGTAGTGTAAATTTCTCACGCTCATCAGGCATAGACCAACCCATTCGCCCCAAATAGTTAATGACTGACTCGGGTAAAAAACCAGCACGCTCATAATAATTAATACTGGTTGGGTTCTTACGCTTGCTTAGCTTGCTCTTATCCGGGTTTCGTAATAATGGCATGTGACATAGCACAGGCATCTCCCAGCCAAAATACTTATACAACAACTGGTGCTTAGGTGCCGAGTTAATCCACTCTTCACCACGGATAACATGCGTGATCGCCATCAAATGGTCATCAACTACATTCGCCAGGTGATAAGTAGGCATACCGTCTGACTTAAGCAGAATTTGAGAATCGACCTGAGACCAGTCAATCTCTATCTTGCCACGTAACATATCGTCAATTTCGCAAACACCTTCGTCCGGAACTTTCATACGAATAACATGCGCATCGCCACGAGCTAAACGTTCTTTGACTTCGTCACTAGATAACTCAAGGTCACCTTTAATCCCAGGGTTTAAACCCGCCGCTTTTCGCTCTTCACGAATCGCATCAAGCTCTTCTGGTGTACGAAAACAATAAAAGGCATTACCCTGTTCGACCAACTGCTCGGCATAGGCACGATAGTCGTCTTTTCGCTCACTCTGGCGATAAGGCCCATAATCACCACCTACATCTGGACCTTCGTCCCAATCAAGCCCTAACCACTTCATTGAAGATAAAATATCACGTTCCGATTCTGGCGTGCTTCTCGCTTGGTCAGTATCTTCAATTCGAAGGATAAACTTACCTCCGTGTTGCTTGGCGAAACACATATTAAACAATGCAATATATGCTGTACCAACATGAGGGTCACCCGTTGGGGATGGTGCGATTCGTGTTCTTACCATTTGTGTCATTAACGTTATGCCTATCTGATTTTTTACTGTGTCAACGCTGGTATCGAGCGCTTAAATATTATCTGTATACCTTACTAGCCGTAACCACCAACAAAGGGGTTGTTGGCTTTTTCATGCCCTATGGTCGACATCGGGCCATGACCCGGAATGAATTTCGTTTCATCCGCCAATGCCCAAAGCTTAGATCGAATCGACTTCGCAAGCGTGTCGAAGTCGCCCTTAGGGAAATCCGTACGCCCGATTGAGCCTTGAAAAAGAACGTCACCAACGACCAATAAATCACTACCTCGATGGTAAAAAACGACATGGCCTGGCGTATGACCAGGACAATGTAGCACTTCGAGAATCTCGCTCCCCACTTCAACCGTATCGCCCTGTTCCAGCCACTGGTCAGGCGTAAAGATCTTGGCAGCAGGAAAACCAAACATCTGGCTCTGCTGAGGCAGCATATCAATCCAAAACTTATCTTCTTTATGAGGGCCAACGACAGGCACCCCACTCTGCTCAGCTAAATCCGCCGTTGCACCGGCATGATCAATATGCGCATGTGTCAAAATTACCTTATCAAGCTGAAGGCCTAAAGATTCAAGCTCAGCCAAAATTTTGGGTAAATCACCACCAGGGTCGACAACTGCCGCTTTTTTACTCTGATCGCACCACAAAATTGAGCAGTTCTGCTCAAAAGCCGTTACCGGCACTATCTTATACTGTAAACTCATGAAAAAATTACCGATAGAAAACAAGCTTATATCGCTGCTATATAGTTTGTGACAAGGGATTAAACTAATCGTCCGAACTGCACAGCAATTTTCTGACATGCATTATCCCTGAAGAAGAATGAAACTCAACCAAAAACGTATAAATGGATGCAAGGAAATGCCTTCAGTCAGCTATGCGTTAGTCACAATAAAGGACGATAACGATGCTGCTTAAATATAGCTACCCCTCAGTCAAACGGTCTTCAAAGTTTACTGCACTCATACTCGGTACAGCGCTCTCTGGCTGCTCATTTATTGAACTAAACCCTGGAGCCAAGCACATCATCTTTGCCAATGACGAGAACTGCGAATTGATCAATACATTTGAAGCGAGTGTACCGACAGAAAACGCTTTTATTACACGAAGTGATAAAGCCATAAGTGAAGAACTTCAAATTCTGGCACAGAACGCAGCATTTGAGCAAAAGGCAAATGCGATCTGGCCAGAGTCAGAGATTCTTGAGGGAAAACAACGCTTCAAGTTACTGCGATGTGACAGATAAACAAGTGCTTACGAGTACTATACCAACGCAAACAACATGGCGAGCCACAACACTGCTAAAGCCATCATACTCGCAGCAAAGCTCGCAAACCTTAGGCTGACATTGTTGTTACCCAAGTGGACAAAAGAATGTACTAGCCGCAAAGCCACATACAACCAAGCAGCGACAACTGACACAAGACCAACGCTATCCGTGATATAAGTGAGTATAACCCCAACATAAAATAAGGGTGGTACCTCAAAGTGGTTATGAATATGGCGAGTGAGAATATGGAGCCTTTGCGGCTCCTGCCCTTCATTGTATGAACGATAGTACTTCATACTAACTTCACCGCGTTTAATTGCCGCAAAGCGTGTTAACCCTAGTTTAAAAACTAAAAAAGAGGTTAATAAAAACATCGCGATAGCGGGATAGATAATTCTAACTGTATCCATAAAAGTCTCGTCTATTGTTGTGGAGTACCTATCTATTGTGCGGTATTGACTAATGCACAAACGCAAGACCACATTCACATAAAGCGAGACCTTGGTCAATCACTTGTATAGACTTGAAACTCTGTAGATCACTCAGAGAAACAAAGCACCAGAGAGCCCTTAAGACTCTAACGACTCGATAAAAGCCTGCATAAACCTGGCCGCCTCTGCACCGCTGGCTGCGCGATGATCAAAGCTCAGCGATATAGGCATAACTCGACCAACCTTTATCTGTCCGTTTTCAACGACAGGCTCATCACGAATTTTCCCCACACCCATGATCGAAACCTGTGGCGGAACAATTATAGGTGTAGCGTAACGCCCGCTTAACGAGCCAAAGTTGCTTAGACTAATCGTTGCACCAAGTAGCTTTTGAGGCTTAATCGTACGGTCATGAACTGATTGAATCTGTTTCTTCATGATTTTTCTGATTCTAGCATCGTCTAGAGTTTGCACCTTTCGAATCACCGGAACGTATAAACCCTGCGCGGAATTAACCGCCACACCTAAATGAATATCTTCGAATAACTGAATACCTAAAGCTTCCTCATCAAACCAGGCATTGAGTATTGGCTCCTTCATACACGCAAAGACAAGTGCCTTAATACATCGGAGCGTGATGTCCTCACTTTTCTTCCAAGTACAAATATTGGCATCATCGAACAGCGTTACGGCTGGAATGTGTTCATGAGATTTACTCATCGTTTGCGCCATGACTTTCCTGGCACCTGTTAATTTAGTGATTGAATCACCACATCTCCCAGGAGAACTTCCTTTCAGCTCATTCTTCTTGTAATGAGCTTCCAGAATTCCTTTCTCTGTAAGCATCCCATAAGACTTTTCACTGAGCTGTTCTGTCAGGCCTATTTTTTCTGCAAAGACCCTGACAGAAGGCGGCGCATTTAAAGTCTGTTTCTGCTTTAAAAGCGCACTGTCAGGCGGGCTGGCATGATCAACAATCATATCCTCATATTGATCGACATCCTTTTCACCTTCTGCAGTTTGCAAACTTCCAACGACCGATACGCTCTTTTGCACATTTTGAGAGACGCCTAGATACTCCGATATCGAAGTATCTTTACCTATCGGGGACTCAGCATTTTCCTTCTCAGTGTATTCTAATAACACTGAACCCACATCAACCATGTCGCCCGCTTTACAGTGAATTTTCCCGATTCTAGCTTCCACAGGAGATGGAATTTCCACAATAGCTTTTGCCGTTTCGACAACTAAAATCAACTGATCAACCAAGACCATATCGCCAGGCTTAATCTTCCACTCAATAATTTCTGCACCCTGGAGGCCTTCACCGAGATCAGGTAGATAAAATTTGCTCATAGCTAAGCCTCCTTGTTTCCGTCTGCGTCAACCGGTGTTGCGGCCCTGCACATCACCGCTGCCAATTCGGTTATTTGCTCTACGCCGGGCAGGTAGTTTGATTCGTTACGAAAATATGGCATTACCGTGTCATAACCAGTGATTCTCGCCACGGGTTCCCTTAAGTAAGGGAAGGCTCTTTCAGAAAGCGTTGCTGCAATCTCCGCACCCAGCCCACAGCTTCTTGGCGCCTCATGAATAACTATGCAGCGACCAGTTTTTTGAACCGACTGGATAATAGTATCGTGGTCTATAGGAGAAATACTGGCAACGTCTATCACCTCACACTCAATCCCATCCCTAGCCAATAAACTTGCCGCTTGCATAGTTTCATTTATGCTCGCCCCCCATGAGACTAAAGTCATATCCCTTCCTTGACGCAATAGAAAGGACTTATCCAATGGCAAGCCTTCACCATCATCCTTTACCTCACTATGAAATAAACGATAAATGCGTTTTGGCTCCAAAAATATAACAGGGTCATTGGAACGAATCGCTGACAAAAGCAGTCCATAAGCCCTTTTTGGAGAGCTAGGCTGTATAACCCGAATACCCGGAATATGTGCAAACATTGCCTCGGTACTTTCACTATGATGTTCGGGTGCATGAATTCCCCCGCCATAGGGGGCGCGAATAACCATTGGGCAAGAAAGGCGCCCACGTGTGCGATTACGCATACGTGAAGCATGGCTAACCAAGTGCTCCATTGCAGCATAAATGAAGCCCATAAACTGTATTTCTGCAACCGGACGCAGGCCTTGAGCTGCCATTCCTATAGTCATGCCTGCAATCATCGTTTCAGCTAGTGGTGTATCCATAACCCGACGCACACCAAATGCTTCTCGTAAGCCCTCCGTTGCGCGAAAAACACCGCCATTAACGGCAACATCTTCGCCAAGCACAACCACTTCTTCACTTTCTGCCATTGCGCGATGCAATGCCATATTAACGGCCTCAATAATACAAACCTTCGATGCGCCAACACTTTCAGGAGCACAGTCATCTATTGCTTTAGTAAGATTCATATCATTCATGGCTATGCCCCTCCATATCAACTGGCTTCAACTTATCCTGAGCGTCGGTATTTTCAAACCTTGTCCCTTCACATTGCGGGCTTATTTTTTTAGTGTTTTTCATACCAAGCAATTTGACCTGCGCGTATTGGTCAAGCAGTGGCTCAGGTAGTGTTTCGAAGAGATAATCAAACATCGCCTCAGGTACGTCATCCTCCTCTATAAGATAGGCTTCAACAGCCTCACTAATTTTCTTCTTAATTCGTATGAGAAGTTCTTTCTCCTTGGATTCCGACCAGTATCCTTTAGACAGTAAAAAAGTTTTTAGTCTTGAAATAGGCTCCTTGTCCCAGGCTGACTTCAGCTCAGAATCACTGCGATAACGTGAAGCATCATCGGCGGTAGTATGATCCCCTAAGCGATAACTCACCGCTTCAATAAGCGTTGCACCTTTACCTGCGTAGGCTTTCTCCAGTGCTATATTGACTGCATGACGCACGGCAAAATAGTCGTTACCATCAACAACCAGTCCCTCAATCCCGGCGCCAATCGCTTTTTGGGCAATCGTTTGCGCGCCGCACTGAATATCGCGGGGGGTCGAAATAGCCCATTGATTGTTATTTACAACCATTACCAAGGGTAGTTGCCACGCCCCTGCCAGATTTAGTGTTTCGAGAAAGTCGCCTTTCGAGGTCGCGCCCTCACCACACGTAACAAGAGATGCTTGATGTATGCCTTTGGTTTTCAGAGCAACAGCTGCACCGGCAGCGTGGCCATATTGTGTCGCTATTGGCACACAAACAGGGAAATCATTTGGGCATGATTTATAATCACTACCACGTTCCAAGCCTCCCCAATACATCAACATCTCTTTTAAAGACACCCCTCGCAAATATTGGGTAGCGAAGTCGCGGTAATAAGGCGCAAAAATATCATCTGGGCTGAGCGCCATACCAATGGCCGTACCAATTGCTTCCTGGCCTAGAACTGAAGGGTAAGTTCCAAGCTTGCCAGTTCGTTGTAAAGCGATAGCCTTATGGTCAAAAGCTCTGATCAAAACCATCGTTTCATAAGCTTTTAGCATTTCTTCTTTGAGCAGTAGAGAATCCGGTAAAGACTGCTTAAGCTGCCCGTCATCGCCAAGAAATTTCGAAAAACTTACATCAAACCTAAGGTTTTCTTCAAAAGTATAAGATTTCATACCGCCTCCTCTATGCTGCAAAGTCTTGAAGACGAGTCAATTTTTCTTCGGCTAGCTGGTCGGCAACAACACTTGTTGCCCTGCCTTTTGAGCTTGAGCCTTGATAAACCTCTTCTAAGGTTCGACCTATCTGCAATATTTTTTCATGTATTCTGGCCTGTAAAACTTCATTTCTTGAAACCAGCTCAAAGTCCGAACGCAAAGACTCACTGTGGGTTAGCGAGGCATAAATCAAACCTCCAGAGTTAATCACGTAATCGGGAGCGTACAATATTCCCTTTTCATGCAGGCGCTGCCCAAGCTCAGGTTTCGCTAATTGAACGTTTGCTGACCCGGCAATTATTCGGCAGCTCAAACGTTCAAGGGAAGACTCATTGATGACATTACTTAAACCGCAGGGGGCAAAGACAACGCATGGCTCCTGAACAATCTGCTCAGGGCTGACTGCGTGACTTGCAAACTCTCTTAAGGCGGACTCAACCCTTTCTCTATTAATATCAGCCACAACAATCTCTGCACCAGATTCTGCGAGCAGCAAACCAAGTTCGTAACCAACATTGCCAATTCCCTGAATAGCAATACGTAGACCTTTTAAGCTTTCTGTTCCTAACTTGAAATTGACGCTTGCCTTTATTCCTTCAAATACACCAGCAGCGGTATAACTTGACGGGTTACCAGCATCACTCGTACTGGTAACATGCGATGTCACAGTCTGAATAATATCCATTTCTCTCGCACTGGTGCCGGAGTCAATCGCAGTAATATACCGACCGTTTAAGGATTCAACAAAGCGCCCGAACTCACTAAATAATGACCTTCGATCAAAGTGACGATCAGGAACCATGATGACCGACTTGCCACCGCCTTGAGGAAGCTCTGCCAAGGCAGCTTTGTAGCTCATGCCTTTAGCTAAGTTCAGCGCATCTTGAAGGGCGTGTGATTCACTTGGGTATTTAATAAAACGGCAGCCGCCCAGTGCAGGACCCAGTGCAGTATTGTGGATGGCAATGAATGCCCTGAGACCGCTACTAACATCGTACCTAACGTGCAGCTCATTGACCTGGTGTTGATCCAGTAATTCAAACATGATGCTATCCTCTCAGAATAACTTACGATTGTTTGAATATATACTGGCTTATGACCACGACTACTCAAACAAGTCGTAAGAGGTGGTAACCTCGCGTCGATAGAGGGAACGCGCAAATATAAATTTTGGTGTGATGCAAAAACTGTTTATTTTTTGCACACTACAGTTCGAGTATAAAGCGACTTAAAAGGCTCTGTGAAGGGAAAGTAACAAATATTTACGAGATCACATACAGGGGGAAATAGGCTTTTTCTTTTTTTAAAGTGGTAATAGGGCAGCTATATCGCTTGAATTTCAGCAATGCAGCTTGCGCACAAACAACATAAACCATTACCAAATTTTGATGCTTCAGCACGTTGATTAGAGTTCAAGTTAACGGAGGCGCACCAACAAGGCTCTTCCCGAATACTAACAGTATTAGGTGGTATCATAGCCCCCGTTGAAAGGTCTTTTTTAATGACATTCAAGCATAGGTTTGCTTTGCCACATCTGGGGCAAATATCTTCTTTAGGGGGATGCAGTTCAGTCATAGAAAGCTAAACACCTAGGCAAGCCCTCGTTAAAATCAATTAACGAGAAGTACTGCCCTTTCCTTTACTCTTACGTGTTGAGTTTTTACCACGGCGGTTACCAAATTCTCTGGATTTGGTAATACGGGCTTTTTTAGCTCTCTGCTTCTCATTCATTTTGTTAGTCGGACTAGCGAAAGGGTTATCACTCGACTTAAATTCAAAACGAATTGGTGTACCTTTAATCTTAAGTACTTTCCTGAAGCTCTTCTCTAGATAACGTTTGTAGCTATCTGGCAGGTCATCAGTCTTAGATCCATGCACTACGATGATAGGCGGATTTGATCCCCCCTGGTGAGCATGACGAAGCTTGACCCGTCGGCCACGAACAATTGGTGGTTGGTGATCAGATACTAAATCTGAAAGCAACTCTGTCAAACGTTTGGTCGGCCACTTATCGAAAGCAGATTTATAACCCTGGTCGATAGACTTATATAAATCCCCCACCCCGGTTCCATGTTTGGCTGAGATGAAATGAATTGGAGCATAGTCAAGGAAAACTAAACGTCTATCCAACTCTCTCTTTACTGATTTTTTGTCATCTTGGGTCATTCCATCCCACTTATTGACCGCCAATACCAGCGCTCGCCCGGCATCCATAGCAAAGCCAATCAGGTGAAGATCCTGCTCAACGACACCTTCTCTGGCATCGATAACGACAACAACAACGTTGGCATCTTGTATCGCTTGCAAGGTCTTGATGATGGAGAATTTCTCTACCGCCTCTTTAACATTTTTCCTACGGCGCACACCTGCCGTATCGATCAAGGTATAGGGCTTTTCTCGGCGTTCGTAAGGAATATAGACGCTATCTCTCGTGGTACCAGGTTGATCATAAACAACAACACGGTCTTCACCAAGCAGTCGATTAACCAAGGTAGACTTACCAACATTTGGTCGTCCGATAATACCAATTTTACAACCATTTGCTTCATCATCTTCCTCGATTTGTTCCGGGAAGTCCTCCATTGCATCTTCGATCAGCGATTTAACACCGCGGTTATGAGAGGCTGCGGTTAAGCGCAGCTTCTCCATACCCAGCGAGTAGAAATCATTGGCAACAGTATCAGCATTAAGGCCATCAATTTTATTAACAACCAGGGTATAAGGTTTTCCCGTTTGTCGGATATGACGAGCTATCTCTTCATCAATAGGGGTCAATCCATCCCGGCCATCCACAACAAAGAAGATTAGATCAGCCTCTTCTATTGCCAACAAGGACTGCTCAGCCATGACAGCATCGATCCCGACTTCATCACCACTTATACCACCGGTATCGATAGTAATGAACTTCTTATCCAACGCCACTCCAGAGCCGTACTTACGATCCCGAGTTAAGCCTGCGTAGTCTGCGACAATTGCATCTTTTGTTTTGGTCAAACGATTGAATAAGGTAGATTTACCTACATTAGGACGACCTACTAGCGCTATTACAGGAACCATCTATCTACCTTTAATCTCTATATTCGTTAGACGACTCTTCGAAAAGTCTTCTATTTCTAAACCTCGAACCCAAGGGTCTAAGGTCCTTTACCTTCGAATTCAACTGATACGATACTATGTCACCAGAACGTGCATAAACATATAGCCGGTCGCCCTTTACAATCATCTCACCCATGACACCATCACTGTCAGGGTATTTCCGTGCAAGTACTTTTCCATCCAGCACTGATAGCACATGGATATAGCCCTCGAAATCAGCGGCCATCACAAACTGGTCAAAGACCACTGGTGAGCCTAAACGACGATATAAGAACTCTTCATTTCGCCACAACTCCTTTCCACTTTGCTTATCAAGCGCAATAATCTCACCTTTATCCGTGGTAACAAAGAGCTTGCCAAAGCCTAACGCGAGCTTGTTAAAAGATGAAATTTCTTTAGACCAAATTTCCTGCCCATCGAGCGCACTTAAAGCAAATATTTTACCTTGGTAAGCGGCTGCATAAAGGGTATCACCATCAAGCAAAGGCTGACCATCCGAGTCGACCAAACGCTCTAGTTCTGTGCGCCCTTTTGGTAGAGCAAGTGTTGCTTTCCAGAGAGGCAAACCAATGTCGTTCCTCAATGTGAGCAACTCACCATTGGCGAAGCTAGTCACCGTATACTTCCTCGATACTAAAGGTTTGGCAGTACCTCGTAAGGAAAGTATCGGCACAACACTATCATGACGCCAGCGTTGCTTGCCATCTTGTGCCCCGAAAGCAGCAACTTTGCCATCAATAGTTTGAACGATCACCAGTTCTCCGTTTACTGCTGGCGGAGCCGTTGCTTCACTGCTTAGCGGAGAGCGCCAATTCTCTTGGCCATTTTCAAGTTGTAGTGACACTAAATAACCAGAAAACGTCACAACATAGAGGCTATCTCGGTCAACTGCTAAGCCGCTGCTAATAGTCTCATCCAGCTCATGACTCCAGAGAGTCTTACCGGATAAACGATCTATAGCACTAAGTAAGCCTTCAGTATCGACTGAGTAAATCTTATCATCTCTAAGGATAGGTGAAAGCTGAAGCTTTAGTTCTTGATCACCTTCTCCTACCGACTTCTTCCATATACGTTTAAAGTTAATTTGGTCTTTGAAGTCGATATCAAGCTCTGCAGGCTGATTTACTGGCGAACTACTACAAGCAGCTAGCAAACAAGACAAAAGGCCAAGAAAGGCGACCTTTTTACACCACCGATGTATTTTCTCTAGCGCCATGCTATGAAATCCCTAATGCAACTTAGCGTTCTGTATGATTACTTCAAACACTATATAAAAACAAAAAAGGCAGAGCTTAGCTGCCTTTGAAAGATAAATTCTCGCCCCTTTGTAGTTTTCAGCCTAGGCAATGCTGGCTGACAAAAAGGGGCAAAATTGATTATAGGGTCTTAGGATCGATACCTAAGTCTGACAGCTTAACCGCCAACAAAGGTTGCGCCTGAGGCTCTTCTTTAATAAGTTCGAAAGCATTCTTGTATGCCTCGATAGCGCCAGGGATATCACCTTGTCGCTTTTTAATGTCACCCTCTATTTCAAGGTAGCTCGCTTTAAACGCCTCTTCACTTGGCTTAAGCAAGGCCAAAGCATCGTCATGCTTTTCTTGCGCAGATAAAATACGAGCTAAACGAGCGGTGACAATATGTTGAAGACGAACATCTTCTGTTTTTGATAAAACCCAATTTAGCTGCTCTGCTGCACCTTCGTAGTTTTTGTCTTCTACCAGGTCTTTTGCCATAAACATCGCAGCATACAAAGCGTATTCAGTGCCCTCAAACTCATCTTTCAGTTGCTCTGCCAAGTAGCTGACTGTTTCCGCTTCGTCTTCACTATCAAAATCGTTTTGCGTAGCGACTGTTACCAATTGTTGATACTGCAAAGACGCTGCTGTTTTTTCCTGAATCACATTGTTCTGGTAAGCCTTCCAGCCAAACACAATAACCAGCGCTGCACCAATACCCATCAATAGTGAATTACCGTTATCGCTCCACCACTTTTTCAATGCCGCCAGTTGTTCATCTTCTGTTGAAAGGTTGTCCACGTCTTGCTCCTGTCTACCTTGTTTTTGTCTTGGCACCCTTACAGGGCACCTTCGTTATCATTGTATTGCGCTGCATTATAACCGACTCGGTCGAGTTCGCAGCATTAAAAACAGCTAGTGTTGCTTACTTTTTGGCAATACAGCCAAATTCCCGGCAACTCCCAAGCTTTAACTAAATGCAGAATTCACTTCTGTTAAGAGCTCTGCAAAACTAACCAGCTTTTGCCCACCCTCACCTTTTAGTCGTTTGACTACCAACGTATCATTTTCCAGCTCCTGTTCGCCAATAATGATACCAAGAGGTGCGCCAGACTTATCAGCTTTTTTCATCTGACTCTTGAAACTACCACCGCCTGCATTCTGCAGTACTCTCAAGGAAGTTTCACTTCTAAGCAACTCAGCAACTTCAAAGGCTTTATGTAAAGTACCTTCTCCTGCCGCCACAATAAAAATATCGACATGCTCGCTTACCGACTCAGGGACAAGCTTCAGCTCTTCAAGCAGTAGCACTAAACGCTCTACCCCCATTGCAAAACCAACTCCCGGAGTTGGCCTTCCGCCAAGCTGAGCAACCAGACCATCGTAGCGCCCACCAGCACATACCGTGCCTTGAGCACCTAAGGCATCTGTCACCCACTCAAAGACCATTTTCGAATAATAATCCAAACCTCGTACTAAGCCATGATTAACACGATACTTGATATCTGCATGATCCAGCAGCGACAACAGCTCGTTAAAGTCATCCTTAGACTCGTCTCCATAGAAATCGAACAGACTTGGCGCATTCGCGAGAATCTCTTGGGTCTTAGTATTTTTGCTATCCAGGATTCTTAGAGGATTGGTTTTCATCCTACGCAGACTATCTTCGTCAAGCTGATCAGCATAACCTTCAAGATAAGCAACTAATGCATCTTTAAAGGCCTTGCGCTCTTCAGGCAAGCCTAAAGAGTTTATCTCTAACACCACATGTTCAGATAAACCAAGCTGCTTCCACAAGCGAGCAGTCATCATGATCAACTCAGCATCAATATCAGGCCCTTTAAAACCAAAACACTCAACACCGACCTGATGGAATTGGCGATATCTTCCTTTTTGTGGACGCTCATGTCTGAACATCGGCCCTGTATACCACAAGCGCTGAGTCTGGTTGAACAATAGACCATGCTGCTCGGCTGCTCGAACGCAGCATGCAGTTCCTTCAGGGCGCAGGGTTAAACTGTCACCGTTTCTATCTTCAAAGGTATACATTTCTTTTTCAACGATATCGGTAACTTCTCCGATAGAGCGTTTAAATAGTTCTGTCTGCTCGACAATAGGCATGCGAATTTCTTGATAGCCATAACTTTGGAGCACACCTTTTATATGCCCTTCCAAGTACTGCCAAACTGCAGATTGCCCGGGTAACAAATCATTCATTCCACGGATAGCTTGTATTTTTGCCAAGGTTTAATCCTTATTATCTAGAACTTCTCTCGAGCTCACTTAGCAAGCAAGAGGAAAAATTACAGTGTTAAATTCTATGCTTTTGCAATCACCTGAGACTCCTGGGCCTCTTTGGCTGCGATCTTGGACCTGATGTTTCGCTCTAAATCATCAACAAGTGTTGTGTTAGCTAATTTATGGTCCGGCTTTCCATCAAGGTAAAGTAAATTATTCGGCGAGCCACCGGTCAGACCAACGTCTACTTCTTTAGCCTCACCCGGACCGTTTACAACACAGCCAATTATCGCGACATCCAATGGCGTCGTGACGTCTTCTAAGCGCTCTTCCAATTCATTCATTGTCTGAACAACATCAAAGTTTTGTCGAGAGCAGCTTGGGCAGGCAATAAAATTAATACCCTTTGAGCGAATCTTTAAACTTTTAAGAATATCAAAACCAACTTTGATTTCTTCAATAGGGTCGGCAGCAAGCGACACTCGAATCGTATCGCCAATGCCATCCATTAATAACATCCCCAAACCCACGGCAGACTTAACCGCACCTGATCGAAAACCCCCGGCTTCGGTAATACCCAAATGCAAAGGCTGTTCAATTTGATCAGCAATCATTCGATACGCAGCAACTGTCATAAAAACATCTGAAGCTTTAAGGCTGACCTTAAAGTTATCGAAATCATGAGCCCGCAGGATATTAACATGACGCATTGCCGACTCCACCAAGGCTTCAGGGGTTGGCTCGCCATACTTCTTTTGCAAATCTTTTTCTAATGAGCCCGCATTAACTCCGATACGAATCGGGATATTTTTCTCTTTAGCACAGTCAATTACTGCTTTAATACGGTCCTCTTTACCTATATTACCAGGGTTAATACGCAGACAATCCACGCCGTATTCGGCTACTTTTAGGGCTATTTTGTAATCAAAGTGAATGTCAGCAACAAGTGGAATAGAGGTCTTCTTCTTAATTTCTTTGAATGCTTCTGCCGCTTCCATGCTAGGAACCGAAACACGCACGATATCGGCACCTGCGTCCTGCAATGCCTTTATTTGGGCTACCGTCGCGTCAACATCACAGGTGTCAGTATTGGTCATACTTTGCACAGCAACAGGTGCATCGCCACCGACAGCCACATCTCCAACCCATATCTTCTTGGATTTTCTGCGTTTTATAGGCGATTCAAACTTCATTCATTTAATCCTTTGACCTGAGAAGGCCACTCATAACAAATCATTAGCATTATGGGCTTAAGGTCAATTGAGCCCTGCCGTTCTTGGCAGTATGCGGTATTAAATCAACCGCCTTCCCTTCAAACTCAACCTGAACCTGCTTGGCATCGCCCAGAACCATTGTAAAAGGAGCTGGCCCCGTATAATTGACTTTATTGCCTGCACGTTTTAAAGCAGCAAATACAGTTTTACCTTCTGCATTGGTAAATTTGAACCAGCAATCGCCACTAAACTCGGCAGTAAAACTTGCATTAAAAAACTGTTTCTCCTCAACAACTGGAGGCTTATCGCTATCAGTACCGGGTTCAACTATGTTTGGCGCGTCTTCAAGCGAAGCTGTGGAAGTATTTCCCTCAGTTTCTTCTGGCACAGCCTTGATCACAATCTTTTCATTTGCCAGAGTCTGTGCTGCGTTTGTAGCAGTTGGAAGCGCTGATTTGGGAGAGTCTTCGAGCGTGTCCTGAGCTTCAGATTTTGGCTTATTAAGCATAAGCTGTTGGCCTTCAGTTTCAGTACTGAGTGATTGATCACTAGGCGCCGAAGTCGTACTTTCAGGTAAGGGGCTGCCCTCTTGTAGAGGCTTATCTTCCACCAGTAAATACCCTAAAACATACACGCTCAAACCAGCAACTAAAGCCAATGCAAACATTACACTGATCAGTTTCTTTCGGAACTTGGCTTTCTCGGCTTTTTTAGCGCTTAAGGCTACATTCTCGATTTCATTCTTGCGAGTACGTAACTGAACCTCAAGCAGCTCAACCATTCGCTCTTCATGCAAGTTAACCAAACGACAATAAGAGCGAAAATAACCTTTTAAGAAAACATCGCTACTGAAGTCGTCATAATCTTCATTCTCCATTGACTGCACAACACTTGCCCTTAGGTGAAGATCATGTGCAACATGGTCGATAGAAAATTTTAACTCTTCTCGTGCAGTCCGGAGAATTAAGCCTGGGCTTGACGAAATATCAGCTGTTTCCTTACTCATCGACTAGCACCATTTAGCGTTATTTTTTTTCCAAGTAAACTCTTGGCAAGCTGGTTTTCTTCAGTATCGGGATACATTTGCTCGAGTAAGCCTGCCAAAGTAATCACTTGCTGAGAACTATCATAATAATTGGCAATCCTGATTCCCAGCCATAAACTCTGAGCTGAGTGTTGCATACCGCGCTCACGAATCAACCGTACGAGGCGATTATAATAATGCTGAGCTCTTTCAAAATCGTTGGACTGGATCAGCAGCTCCGTTACACCAGATAGCGCACGACCATTACTACGATCCAAGCGCAAAGTACTGGTATAAGCTTCAATTGCTTCAGCACTATTACCTAGTTTAAGTTGGCATAAAGCGATATTAGAGAATATTTGTGAACGGCCTTCATAACGCGTATCTTCAGATGCTAGTTTAAACTGTTCAAGCGCCGCCTCAATTCTGTCAACTGAATACAAAAACGCGCCGTAATAACTTCTTCCACGCGTATAGCTTGGGTCGGTTTCCAAACTCTGTTTAAAGTAATTCTCAGCAGCAACTGTCTCCCCTTCCTGGTGGTAAACCAAGCCCATAGCTGCGTTAGCTGGGGCATCCAGTGGTGATATCTCCAACGCTCTGTTCAGGTGCTTTCGAGCTCGATGCAGGTCATCCCGCTTAATGTACTCAAGACCAAGCGTCACATAACGCCCTACTGCGACAACCGGATCGGCCTTATCAGTTAGCGAACTATTGGTCGTCGTCACACAAGCTTGCAAGAGAAGGCAGAAGACTATCAGCCAGCCCTTCAATAAGAATCTGTATTGTTTATTCAAAAACAGCATGCGAATTTAATCTGCCTTTTTCTATTTTTTATACGAGCCGCTTTCATTGCGGTCTCTTTTTCTATAAAAATTAACCAAACCAATATATTTTATAGCTGTTTTGCAGCAATTGTATTTGCTGCATCCGCGTAGCGCGCACTGCGTCTCGTTCGATCTTCAACCTGACCGACAAGCTGCCCACAAGCCGCATCAATATCATCACCACGCGTTGTTCTAACGGTCGTGATATAACCACCCGCAATCAACCAATCCTGAAAACATCGGACCTCGTTGTTTGAGGGCTTTTTATACCCTGAGCCTGGGAAAGGATTAAAAGGTATAAGGTTGATCTTACAGGGAATTCCACGCAAAATCTCGATCAATTGATCTGCATGAATCTTTCGATCATTCACTCCTGCAATTAGGGTATATTCGATGGTCGCTTTTCGTTTATCCGAAAGCTGATCCAGATAGCTTTTTAGCGATGAAAGCAGCATCTTAATCGGATACTTCTTGTTCACCGGCACCAGTTCGTTTCTAAGCTCATCGTTTGGTGCATGCAAGGATATTGCAATCGAGGCATCGGTAAATTCGCCCATTCGATCCATTGCTGGCACGACACCAGCAGTACTGATTGTCAGACGCTTCTTGGAAATGCTGTAAGCGAAATCATCCATCATGATGTCTACAGCATCCATGACATTGTCAAAATTTAACAGCGGCTCGCCCATACCCATAAACACAACATTTGTTACGGGACGATCTTTTACCCGGTCGAGTTCTTCAAAGGAGGCAATAGCATTCCAAATCTGGCCAACAATCTCTTCTGTAGACAAGTTACGATTAAAACCCTGCTTACCAGTAGAACAAAAACTACAATCCAGAGCGCAACCGATTTGAGAAGAAATACACAAGGTTCCACGGTCACCTTCAGGAATAAGCACCGTCTCGATACTACTACCGCCAGGCATCTGCATCACCCACTTACGAGTTCCATCTGACGAGATATCCTGATAGATAATATCTGGCCCTTCAATCGTTGCGATCTTTGAAAGTTTTTCACGCAGCGCTTTGCTGATATTGGTCATTTCGTCGAAGTTATGCACACCATATTGATGAATCCATTGCATGATTTGTTTGGCACGAAACGGTTTCTCACCGATCCCCTCCAGGAAATCCAGCATTTTTTGCCGTGGAAGACCCAACAAATTAACTTTTTTGGTTTCTGGTGTTACATCTGCGCTCATAAATTCTCTCGCGTAAAAATACTGCCGAACTGCATGTTTATTCACCCAATCATTCAAATTATTGAGCGAAGTCTACTCGTTATTAATCCGGCTATAATAACGACAAAAAGCAGGATCCTTTCTCTGAGCGTCTATTTGAGGCGCTACAGGGAATGGTATCCTGCTTGCTTTAGGCTAATGTAGCCTTAGCCGCGTGGGCAAATCTCTGCATCTGCGAAGAAGTAAGATACTTCACGAGCTGCTGATTCAGTTGAATCAGAACCGTGTACTGCGTTCGCATCGATAGACTCTGCGAAGTCTGCACGGATTGTACCTTCTGCTGCTTCTTTAGGGTTTGTTGCACCCATTAGGTCACGGTGAGCAAGAACTGCGTTTTCACCTTCTAGAACCTGAACAACAACCGGTCCAGACGTCATGAATGAAACCAAGTCACCATAGAAAGGACGTTCTTTGTGCTCAGCGTAGAAACCGCCAGCTTTTTCATCATCCATGTGGATCATTTTTGAAGCAACAATCTTTAGTCCAGCTTTTTCAAAACGGCTGTAGATTTTACCAATTACATTTTTTGCTACTGCATCAGGTTTGATGATTGAAAGAGTGCGTTCTACCGCCATGAGCTTATCTCCAAAGTAAGTTTAAAAGTTAAAAAATTGTGGCGGGATTATACAGGGCAAAGCAGAAAAAAGACACTCACCAATAACGCCATTAAAAAATATTAAAACAAAGAACTCTAGCAGCCTTTTAGCCCAATAAACTAGCGAACTCTAGCCCTTCATTCGCGTGACTGCCGAGCAGAGCATCTCAGCGGCCTTCAGCACTTCATCTTTAGTTGTGAAACGACCAAAGGAAAAACGCAAGGCGCTCAATGCCAATTCGTCAGACAAGCCCATAGCTGTCAACACATGCGATGGAGACATGCTAGCCGAGGTGCACGCGGAGCCTGACGAAATCGCTAACTGTGGCAGAGCAGAAAGCAAGACCTGCCCATCCAAGCCCTCAAATGACAGATTTAAAATACCTGAAATCGAATGCTCGAACTGACCGTTTACACGCACACAACCCAAGCCCGAAATACGTTCCATAAACAGGGATTTAAGATCAGAGATACTGACCTGTTCTTCCGTCATTGATGCCGCTGCAATCTCGAAGGCCTCTCCCATCGCAACGATCTGGTGCGAAGGTAAAGTACCAGAACGCATTCCTCGCTCATGGCCACCACCATGTATTTGCGCTGGAAGAGTGAAATCAGCTTTGCGCCGTACATATAAGGCACCAATACCTTTCGGACCATAGATTTTGTGAGCACACATTGAAATCATATCGGCACGTAATTCGTTCGTGTCTACTTTTAGTTTTCCTGCACTCTGCGCAGCATCGATATGAAAAAGAATCCCCTTCGATTCCGTAAGTCTGGAGATTTCATAGACATCATTAATCGCACCAGTTTCATTGTTCACATGCATCAAGGAGACCAAAACCGTATCAGGGCGAAGTGCCTGCGCTACATCATCAACTGAGATTCCCCCACTGACGCGAGGCTTCAACCAAGTCACCGAATAACCCTGCGACTCTAAGAACTTGACGCTATCAATAACTGCCTTGTGCTCAGTCATCGATGTAACAATATGCTTACCCTGCGACTTACGCGCCAACACCGCACCTTTAATTGCTAAGTTATTCGCTTCTGTCGCACCAGAGGTCCAGACAATCTCTCGCGTATCCGCGCATAATAAGCTGGCAACTTGCTTTCGCCCATGCTCGACAGCGGCTTCTGCTTGCCAACCATATATATGAGAACGGGAGGCTGGATTGGCAAAGACACCGTCCATCGTCAGAAACTTGGACATTTTTTCAGCTACACGCAAATCAACAGGAGTAGTCGCCGCATAATCGAGGTAAATAGGCTTATTCATAGATTAGGGTTCACAAAATAATACAGACTAAATTTTGCGCGTATTATATAGAGAGGAAGTTCTGATTACCATGAACGTAAATTGACCGACAAGCACAACTACTGCAATAGAAAAGAGCCCGCAGAATGCTATATATCTAATAAACTTGAGTTAATAAGTTCTGCCGCTTCATTCTGACGAATAGCAGTAACCTGAACCTCTCGTTTGTTCATAAGGTCTTGAAGACTTATAGAATTTAGAAAACTATGTATTTGCTGGCTAAGATCCATCCATAAATGATGAGTGAGGCACTGCTCGCCGTCCTGACAACCGCCTTTCTCAGCTTTTTCCTCCACACCCTCACGGCTTTTGGCGCCGCAACGAGTTGTATCAATTGACTCATCAACAGCATCAATAACGGCGGCAACTGAAATATCAGCAGCCTCAACATTTAGCTGATAACCGCCTCCCGGACCACGTATACTTCTAACCAGCTTACGTTGTCTAAGTTTCGAAAACAGCTGTTCCAAATAAGAAAGAGAGATACCCTGCCTAAGCGAGATATCTGCTAAGGCAACCGGGTTATGACAAGCATGCAGCGCAAGATCAAGCATTGCAGTGACTGCATATCTACCTTTTGTGGTTAGGCGCATTGCTTAATTCATGTCTCTTGAAGTGTTTATAGTCAGCATCGGAGCGATGCATTGCTGAAAAATTATCTATTACCTGAGTAATTTAATCAAGTATTCTCAAGCCTCTCCCCAATAATTGAGACATTAGCCCTTCACCAAATCGAACTATTACTTAATATCTTTAAAACAGCACATGTCATCTTCATCAATAGAAGGTACAGCCTCTTTGTTATAACCGTCATCAAGCTTACGTAAGGATTTGCACATTTCATTCATCCGTTCATCAACCATATGCATATGATCCAGCATACTTCTAATCGAACGCGCAACCGGGTCGGGCATCTCATCACTTAAGCCATAAGCATCAAAGCCAAAGTTCTCTTCCATTTTCTTACGCTTACTGTCATCCGGGGTAGCCGTTTCAGGAACTGATTTGAGAATAATTCGTCCCGGGATTCCAACTACGGTTGCTTCAGCCGGGACTTCTTTAGTAACAACTGCATTTGAACCAATCTTAGCATTTTGCCCTACATCAAAGGGCCCAAGTACCTTGGCACCCGCGCCAACCACCACACCATCCTGAAGCGTTGGGTGACGCTTACCTTTGTTCCAACTTGTGCCCCCCAAGGTAACCCCCTGGTAAAGGGTAACATCATCTCCAATTACTGCGGTTTCGCCAATCACTACACCCATGCCATGATCGATAAAAAAGCGCTTACCTATTTGTGCCCCCGGGTGGATTTCTATTCCCGTGAGCCAGCGACTAAAAGTTGAAAGGGAGCGCCCAAGCCAACGAAAATTTCTGAGCCAGAGCTTATGGGCTAGTCGATGTAGCAGCAAGGCATGTAAACCAGGATAATTCGTTAACACCTCAAAGGTGTTTCTTGCTGCAGGATCACGATCAAATACACTCTGAATATCGTCTTTCAAGCCTTCAAACATAAAATTTCCTATCTAGCCCCGAAAATATGGAGCTTCTATTTTTTTCGACCAAACTTGAGCGTTGCCGTCAATATGCCGCGTAATATATTAACTTCCATCTTATCTAGGTGAACTCGCTGATATAAGCGCCGCAACCTTGTCATCAACTGACGAGGATTATCCGGGTCATGAAAGCCTACTTCTATTAGCGTTTTTTCTAGATGACTAAAATACCCTTCAACTTCGGACACAGTTGCTAGCGGCTCATCCCAAGATTCATCTTGAGAGGAAACACTGGCCAATGAATGGTGTTTGGGGGCAGTTACAGATTTATCAACGCTTTCGGTCAAACAATCTGGTCGATATAGCAAAGCCATTCGCAGCTCATAGCTAAGTAACTGAACCGCCATGGCTAAATTTAGTGAGGAAAAACTCTCTACTGCTGGAATATTTACATGATAATGACAGCGGTGCAGTTCCTCATTACTCAAGCCACTCGCCTCATTACCGAATATAAGCGACACCGAACTGCCACACTCATTAGAGTCGATGTTTTCATCTGCTAAAACCTTGTCAAGCACTAAGGAAGCACAGTCTCTAGGGTTCATAAGCGGCCAAGTCATTTTACGACTGCGGGCACTAGCACCAATCACTATCTGACTACCAGCCAAAGCCTCATCAAGCGAAGTGCAGACCATTGCTTTTGCCAGAATATCTTCAGCCCCTGAAGCTCGCCTAATCGCATCGTGAGTATTTAAGGGAGACAAATAAACAATTTCACCATGCTCATCTTTTTCATAGGCTTCTGATGGCGAGACCAAGACCAGGCGACTTAAGCCCATATTTTTCATTGCACGAGCAACTGCACCGACATTTCCCGGATGACTAGTTCTAACCAATACAACTGTCACCAGGTCACTCAGTTTTTCTTCACGACTAAGCGCTATATTATTTTGAGTCACTGGCAATATCCAAAAATATCATACTATCTAAAGAAGCTGGATTTACCAGACTCTTAAAGGAATCTATCAACGCTCTCCCCTCTTTTGCAGGCACCGACAAAGCCATGCGAACAGCAGAGCCTGCCATATGCGAAAGTAGGAAACCAACCTGTTGTAACTTTTCCCAATACTGTTCATCGTAGTATTGCTTAATACAATCAACAATTAGCTTCGTTACGCGGCGACTATCTTCGATATCCAAATCCTGTAAGGATTTGTCTGCCGAAACACTTACCCAGATATCCATCATGGCAGGCTCAGAAAGGTATTCTTGATAGTAGCTCTCAATAACCTCTTGCAACACAAAGCATGCCTCTTCTTTTGAGCGCGTCACCGGCAAGGCTTCAGACAAAGAGCTAAATGATTGATCAAAGGTATCCTGAGCTAGCGCTAAGGTAATCGCATTTTTACTAGGAAAGTACTGATATATAGAAGCTGGGGTAACACCAGCACGCTCCGAAATTTCGTGAATTTTAAGTTGGGCGCTGCCCTTTTCAGAAATTAAGGATTTTGCTGCATTCAGAATTGCGTCGACACGCTTTTTACTTCTTGCCTGAGTCGGCCTGCGACGACTGTCATTTGTTTTATCTTGCAAAGTTGTTCCATATAATTGCGAATAAATTATAAGGTGACCAGGCTGCTAGATGTACACACTCTGAAAATTCACCAACTAGAGCGCTAGTTTAACGCCGTTTTAATCTAGATGGGAGTACCTAATCAAGATTTGCTCACCGGGACCCTCTGAATAGCACCTTGGAGATTTCTATATTCGCGTGCCTCTGTCACATTTTTTTGCTATGATCCGCCCCACTTGGTCTCCAGTACGCTGGACTGCACCATACGCTCTTTATCAATTCGTTCTTTTGTCATTCACTTTTTATATGTAAGTGGTAACTATGAAGCCTATTTTAAATATTGCTTTGCGCGCTTCTCGTCAAGCATGCGAATATATTAATCAAAGTATCGATAAAAATGATCCAAACCAATCTGACCCTAATGCTAATGAAAAGCTGGTCAGCCATCTTGAATCTACTTTATTTCAAACCTTCTTTGATAGCCTAAAGAAAGCCAACCCAACCCACTTCATTATCGCACCCGATGAAACACCTAGCGACGTAAAAGAAGATAGCTGGCAAGTTAACGGCTTTCACGCGCCCTACAACCTGCTACGAAAAATCCCAGCAACGGCTTTTTCACTTGTTCATAAGTCTTCAGGAAAATCTCAAAACGCCTTACTTGTTAACCCGACAAATGGTGATGAATACACAGCAAGCCGTGGAAGCGGAGCAGCACTTAATGGCAGAAGAATTCGTTGTACCTCTCCTAAATCGCTAGCTGAAGCGACGGTTGCAATCAATACCATAAATCAATTCGACTCACCTGCCGAATCTCACGTCATTGCTGACTTTATTAGTGAAGTGGGAAGCAATGTCGGTCAAATGCAGGTTAGCAATTGCGATGCTCTTGATGTCGCCATGGTTGCCGCTGGCCAAATTGATGCAGCAATACTAACCAAGGTAAACGCTAAAGAGCTTGAAGCAGCTCTGCTGCTATGCCAGGAGTCTGGCGCACTGACAGGTACACTAAACGGCGGTGTATTTAGCGATAAAGAAGACAAAATCATCGTTGCCAATCCAAAGCTCTTTAAAGCATTGGTCCAGCGCTTTAATACTTTTCAAACACGCCTCTAAGGTAGCGCGTTTGAGAGCGCTAAATACTAGCCATAAAAAAGGGAGCTTCTGCTCCCTTTTTTATGGCTAGTATTTGACTACCTGACTTTAAGGTTGGTCATCAATAGCGTTTCCTTCCTCGTCCTCGACAACTGGAGCAATCAAATCTTCTTTGCTCACACCCATCGACAACAAGACATTACTAGCAACATAAATAGATGAATACGTACCCACTAACACACCAATCAAAAGCGCCTTAGCAAAGCCGTTAATCATTTCACCACCAAGAAAGTACAAGGCAAACAGCACTAACAAAGTCGTCGCCGATGTAACCAAGGTTCGAGATAAAGTTTGTGTCAACGAAATGTTAATGACTTCATCAGGCTCTGACTTTCTTAACTTTCTGAAGTTTTCCCTAATACGGTCGGATACAACAATCGTGTCATTCAAGGAATAACCAATTACCGCTAGTAGAGCAGCCAATACGGTTAAGTCGAAATCCCAACCCAGAATGGAAAAAGCACCAATAACGATAATGACATCATGTATCAAAGCCGATACAGCACCTACCGAGAACTTGAACTGAAACCTGACAGCAACATAGAACATGACCAAACCCAAGGCCAACAGCAAGCCAATGCCGCCCTGCTCTCTTAACTCTTCACCAACCTGTGCGCCAACAAATTCAGCTCTGGTCAGCTCTAGCTGCACACCATTCGCAGACAAGGTGCTCGCGACTTGCGCACCAACCTTATCGTTAAACGACTCAGACAAGCGAACCAACACAGATGTTGCTGCACCAAAGTTTTGTACAACTAATTTCTCATAACCCGCTGCAAGCAACTGCTCACGCACTTCTTCAAGGTTCGGCGCTTCTTGGTATTCAACCTCTACCAGCGTCCCCCCTGTAAAATCCAAACCCAAAGCCAGACCTTTCACACCAAGCGAAGTAATTGAGGCAAGCAATAAGATGATCGAGAATGCCGCGGCAATCTTACGTTTGCCCATAAAATCTATTGTATTGTTCATCCTGAGCACCTTACCCTATCGAAATTTTCTTCAGCTGACGGCCGCCATAGGCCAAGTTAACAATCGCTCGCGTCAGTACGACAGAAGTGAAGAGCGAAGTCATAATACCGAGTGACAATGTCACCGCAAAACCTTTAACCGGGCCAGTTCCTACCGCAAACAAGATAACCGCAGCAATCAACGTGGTTATATTTGCATCGAAAATCGCTACAAATGCTCGACTATAGCCGGCATGAATAGCTTGCTGAGGAGAAAGACCGTTTGCCAGCTCCTCGCGGATACGAGCAAAGATCAACACGTTTGCATCAACCGCCATACCGACAGTCAGTACAATACCAGCGATGCCTGGCAGGGTAAGTGTGGCAGAGATCATCGACATTAATGCACACAATAGAATGACGTTTATTGCTAGAGCAATATTCGCGACAACACCAAATGCCCGGTAGTAAACAAGCATAAACAATAAGACCAAAGCGAAACCGATTTGAACGGACATCAAACCCGCGTCGATATTTGCCTGCCCCAGGCTAGGCCCAACTGTACGCTCTTCAACAAAGTAAATTGGCGCTGCAAGCGAACCCGCTCTAAGAAGCAATGCCAGTTCAGCAGCTTCGGTGGCTGAGTCCAGACCGGTAATACGGAAGCTGTTACCAAACGCCCCCTGTATCGTTGCCAAGTTAATAATCTGGCGAATCTCACGGTTACGACGCTCTGTTACTTCTTCACCGTCGACTATTTTCTTAATTAGCTCAGACTTCTGCTCGATAAATAAAACACCCATGCGGCGCTTTAAGTTTCGCTTGGTCACTTCAAGCATCAACTTACCGCCCTTACCGTCAAGGTCGATATTAACCTGTGCCACTCCGTTTTCATCAAAACTCGCACGAGCATTCGATACATTGCTTCCCGTGACGATAATATCTTTTTCCAGGTAAGCGGTACGTCCTTTCTCACTCTTGAAGTCAAACTGCTGCATTTCTCGGCTAGAAGCGCTCGACTTAGCCTCTAGACGAAACTCCAGGTTTGCTGTTTTACCAATAATACGTTTTGCTGCCGCCGTATCCTGAACACCAGGGAGCTCAACCACGATACGGTTACGCCCCTGACGCTGAACCAAAGGCTCAGCAACACCCAGTTCGTTAACACGATTTCTAAGCGTAATCAGGTTTTGTTGAACAGCATAATCTTCAATCTCTTTAATTCGCGCTTCAGATAGTTTTAGCAATAAGAAGAAGCTTTCATCTTCTTCGATTGTTGTACGTGTAAACTGACGATATTCTGATGCGGCAAGCGAAACCGCTTTGTCCAATTCCTTTTCAGACTTGAACTTAACCTTGAGGCCATCAGTGCCTTCAACCAATACCGAACGATAGCGAATTTTTTCACTACGCATCGCTGTTTTAATATCACTCATTGAGACTTGAAGCTTTTGACTCAAAGCTTTATCCATATCAACTTCGAGTAAGAAGTGAACACCACCTCGCAAATCTAGACCAAGTTTCATAGGTCCAGCACCCATAGACTTAAGCCAATCAGGTGTGCTTGGTGCCATATTTAGCGCCGCAATATAATCACTACCCAAAACATCGCTTAGGACTTCTTTTGCAGATAATTGAGCTTCGTTGTCATAGAAACGAACCAAAAGGTTATTACCATTTAACTCCGCATGCTTAACAACAACATTATTTTTCTCTAATACGCTAACGACCCGCTTCTGTAGAGCATCGTCTGCTTTTAGCGAGCTTTGCGTTCCGGTCACCTGCACAGCAAAGTCATCAGGATAGAGATTAGGTAATGAGTACACTGCACCCAATGCCAGGGTGATCAGTATGAGAATATATTTCCACGCGGGGTATGTATTGAGCATCTTAGCTCCAGATCCTTTCGGTATTATTCAAAGTAATTGAGTGTGCAGGTGTTATATCACGACGCAGACCCTGTTACGCGAACAAAGCCTAAACAAACGTAAAAACATCTCGATTAGCCTAGTCGCTCACCCTTTGTGAGCGACTAACACTGATTTAGATACCTTTTAAGGTGCCTTTTGGTAATGCTGAGGCAACTGCTACTTTCTGAATGTTCATTTCAACACCCTCAGAAACTTCAACCTTAACAAACTCTTCTGAAACTTTTGTGACCTTACCAGCGATACCGCCATTCGTCACAATCTCGTCACCTTTGCTTAATTCAGAAACCAGATTTCTATGCTCTTTGGCACGCTTTGACTGTGGCCTCCACATCAAGAAGTAAAAAATCAGGATAAAGCCACCAAAGAATACCAACTGCATCATTGCACTTGGGCCTTGAGGTGAAACAGGCGCGCCTTCAGCCAGGCTAAGCGCAGAGTACATGCAGAAAGTCAGAAACAGACCAATTTTAGCGATTAATTTCATTAAGGGTTCCCCTTGTTTAGTTCTAATAGTTAGCAGTAAAATTTTTTAACTGAGCAACACTTTATTCTGCTGCGCCAGCTGTTAATTCTGGTGTTGTTTCGCCTCTTTGGGCATAGAAGGTATCAACAAAGGCCGACAATTTACCTTGTTCGATGGCCTGACGCAATCCACTCATTAAGTTCTGATAATATCTTAGGTTATGAATTGTGTTGAGTTGCGCGCCTAGCATCTCTTTACACTTATCTAAATGATGAAGATAGCTACGACTAAAGTTCTTACAGGTATAGCAGTCACATTGTTCATCGAGCGGAGATGGGTCTTCTTTATGAGCTGAATTTCTTATCTTGATAACACCCGTTGAAGTAAACAAATGGCCGTTGCGAGCATTTCTTGTCGGCATTACGCAGTCAAACATATCGATACCGCGACGAACAGACTCAACCAAGTCTTCAGGCTTCCCTACTCCCATTAAATAACGAGGCTTATCTTCAGGCATTTTATAGCCGATATGATCAAGCACCTTCATCATTTCTTCTTTCGGTTCACCAACAGATAAGCCACCAATGGCATAACCATCGAAGCCAATATTGGCTAAGCCTTCCAGGCTTTCATCACGCAAGTGCTCATACATTCCGCCCTGCACAATGCCAAATAAAGCTGAAGGGTTATCACCGTGAGCCTGTTTACTACGTTCAGCCCAGCGCATCGATAGCTCCATTGAACTACGTGCTTCTTCTTCCGTTGCAGGGTAAGGCGTACATTCGTCAAAAATCATAACGATATCTGAACCAAGCTTACGCTGAACTTCCATTGAGATTTCAGGCGTCAGCTCTACTTTAGAACCATTGATAGGGGACTTGAATGTTACACCCTTCTCGCTGATCTTACGCATATCTCCGAGGCTAAAAACCTGAAAACCTCCAGAATCAGTCAGAATTGGTTTATCCCATTGGATAAAGTCATGCAAAGTACCATGTTTCTCAACAATGTCGGTGCCCGGTCTTAGCATTAGATGAAAAGTATTTCCGAGAATAATATCCGCGCCAATCTCTTCGATATCCTTAGGTAGCATGCCTTTTACCGTACCGTAAGTGCCAACCGGCATAAACGCAGGGGTCTGTATTTTCCCACGTGGAAAGTCAATTTCTCCACGTCGAGCCAAGCCATCTGTCTGGCTGACCTTAAAGGACATACAACAATTCGATTCACTCAATGTATTACTCCGAAATATTCCCGCTAGAGGGATTTAGAAACATCGCATCACCATAACTGAAAAAGCGATACTTATTTGCAACAGCCTGCTCATAAGCATTTAAGATATTTGCCTGGCCTGAAAATGCAGATACCAACATTAATAGGGTCGATTTCGGCAAATGAAAGTTAGTAATCAGTGCATCGACACTTTTAAACTCATAACCTGGGAAAATAAATATCTCAGTATCACCGGTAAAAGCCTTAAGCTCGCCTGACTGGCTGGCAGATTCAAGACTACGAACACTAGTTGTGCCGACGCAAATAACACGACCACCTTTTCGACGAGTCGCAGTCACTTTATCAACCACGTCTTGAGTCACTTCAATCCATTCCGAATGCATTTCGTGGTCTTTAATATCGTCAACCTTTACTGGCTGGAAGGTTCCAGCACCAACATGCAAGGTAACAAAAGCTGTATCAACGCCTTTTGCTTTAAGCCTTTCAATAAGCTCATCATCAAAGTGCAAGCCTGCCGTAGGCGCTGCTGCCGCGCCTGGCTTATCGGCATAGACAGTTTGATAACGATCCTGATCCATATCCTCATCACCACGCTCAATATACGGAGGTAAAGGAATGTGGCCGTACTTTTCAAGCAGATCAAAAACCTCTAAAGACTCGGTCTCAAGAATAAACAGTGCATTCTGTCGCCCCTTCATTTCGATTACTTGCGTGCTACCATCGTCGGTATCAACAAGAATCTTGCTACCTTCTTTAGGGGAACGGCTAGACCTGACATGCGCTAAAAACGTATGACTATCAATCATTCGCTCAAAAAGAATTTCCAGTTTGCCGCCACTTTCTTTCTTCGCAAACAAACGCGCTGGAACAACCTTGGTATCATTGAATACCAGTAAGTCGTTTTCATTAACCAGCTCATAAACATCAGCAAAGGATCGATGAGCTAGTTTCCCCTCACTACCTTCGACCACCAACAAACGGCTTTGGCTTCGCTCTTCTGTCGGGTAGTTAGCAATTAGCTCGGGCGGCAAGTCAAAATCAAAATCAGAAACTTTCATACCGTCTTAGATTCTCGGTGTTTCACAGACAACGTCAGCATTTTGAGCACGATGGCGCATTAGGTGATCCAACAAAACCATTGCCATCATCGCTTCAGCAATGGGCGTAGCACGAATACCCACGCATGGGTCGTGACGGCCTTTGGTTGATACTTCAATCTGATTGCCTGCTGTATCGATACTTTTACCCGGCAAATGAATGCTTGAGGTCGGCTTCAAAGCCATATGCGCAACAATATCCTGCCCTGTTGAAATACCGCCTAAGACACCGCCCGCGTGATTCGAAAGAAACCCTTCCGGCGTCATCTCGTCTCTATGCTCTGTGCCCTTTTGCTCAATACAATCAAAACCTGCACCAATTTCCACACCTTTTACGGCATTGATACTCATAAAGGCATGCGCCAGCTCGGCATCTAGCCGGTCAAAGATTGGCTCACCCAAACCAGGTGGTACATTGCGTGCAACAACAGAAATTTTCGCGCCAATAGAGTTACCCTCTTTATTCAGCGCTTTCATATAATCTTCCATCTCACCGACTTTACCGGCATCAGGGCAGAAAAATGGATTGTCATTGACGATAGACATATCCACTTTTTCAACTTTAATTGGACCCAGCTGAGACAGGTAACCGTTGATTTCAATACCAAACGATTGCTTCAAGTATTTCTTGGCGATAGCACCCGCTGCAACACGCATTGCTGTTTCTCGAGCAGAAGAACGACCGCCCCCGCGGTAATCCCTGAAGCCATATTTCTGGTTGTAAGCATAATCAGCATGCGCTGGTCTAAAGGTCGTTGCGATATTCGAGTAATCTTTTGAGCGCTGATCCGTATTCTTAATCAACAAACCTATGGGCGTACCCGTTGTTTTCCCCTCAAAGATACCAGAGAGGATCTCAACTTCATCAGCCTCTTTACGCTGCGTAGTGTAGCGCGATGTGCCCGGCTTCCGACGATCCAGGTCGACCTGTAAATCTTCTTCACTAAGCTCTATCCCCGGAGGGCAACCATCAACAATACAGCCTATCGCTTTTCCATGGCTCTCACCAAAAGAAGTGACTGTAAAAAGCTTTCCAAACGTATTACCCGACATACTATCTGCCTCTTTCTCTAGTTAAACGCTTTTGAGCGTTCAACAATAATATTCAATTCTATACCCAAGGGTAGTTTCTTAATTCTTGTGCGCGAATCACAAACACGCCGTGCCCACCCTGTTCGAACTCAACCCAAGTAAAGGGAAAATCAGGATAAGCCTCTTCTAGCGCTTCCCAACTATTTCCAACCTCAACAATCATTAAGCCATCATCGCTTAAGTGCTTCGCACCTTCCGATAGAATTCGTCTGACAATATCCAGCCCGTCAGGCCCTGCAACCAAGCCTAACACAGGCTCAGCACTATACTCTTCGGGCATGCTGTCAAAATCATTTTGATCAACATAAGGCGGATTCGACAAAATTAAATCGTAACGAACATGTTCACCATCCGAGAACTGCGAAGGATCGCTCAAAGCACTGAAAAGATCAGAGGAAAACGCCTGAACCCGGTCATTTAATTCATACAATTCAATATTCGACTTTGCCACGGCCAGGGCATCGACTGATATATCAAACAAATCCACCTGCGCCTCTTCAAACTCCAAAGCGGCAGCGATGCCGATGCAACCACTTCCGGTACATAAATCAAGCACTCGCTCAGGCTCATTTAATAGCCAAGGTTCCATATGATGCCCGATGAGTTCGGCAATCGGAGAGCGAGGTATGAGCACTCGCTCATCGACATTGAAGCGCAAACCACAAAACCAAGCTTGTTTGGTGATATAAGCCAGTGGCTCTCGGCCTTTTGTTCTGCGCTTAATCGCATCTAAGATAAGCGCCTTCTCTTCGTCTGCCAGACGACAAGACCATAGTTCAGTCGAAAAATCCCAAGGCAGATCTAATAACTGAAGAACCAGGCTGACTGCCTCATCCCAGTTGTTGTCAGTACCATGGCCACAATAAACCTGTTCACGATTCAAACTCGAAAAAGTGTAACGAATAAAATCAGCTATCGTCTGCAAATTTGACTCACTACTTGATGCACTGCTAGCAAGTTCAGAAGAACGGGTTTGAGTCTGAGGCACGCGGGCTAATTCCTAATATCGAAAAAGCCCGCAATTATATAGAGAATCGGCAGCTGGGGGAATGGGAGACACCGAAGTCAGCAGCTAAATTTAGATTGCCTTAGTATCAAAAGCTAAATTCTTGCCAAACTTTAGCGACAACTGATCCCCTTTGTGTAGCTGCCCCACCCCCTTCGGCGTTCCGGTAAGAACAACGTCACCTGGGTTGAGCGTGAAAAAGGTACTCATATGCGCAATAAGTGGCGCGATCGGGTTCAACATATCGCTACTCTTACCATGCTGTCGCAACTCTCCATTGATACTCAAGGTAAACTCAAGCTGGTTTAAGGCTGTACAGTTCCCTAACGGAACAAATTCACTGAGCGGGCAAGCACCATCAAAGCTTTTGGCGACTTCCCAAGGGTGGGATTTTTCTTTCAACTTTGACTGCAGCTCACGCCGCGTTAGATCAAGCGCCAAACCTAAGCCTTCAATTCCTTGCTCCGCTTGTTCGGCATTTGCATTAGATAGCGTCTCTCCGATCAATACGGCAATCTCTGCCTCATAGTGGCAATCTGTGTCTGGAATAGTGAAAGGTTCACTTAAAGAGACGACAGCCGACCCTGGTTTAATAAACAGAATCGGCTCAGAAGGTATGGGGTTATTAAGCTCTTTGGCATGTTCTGCGTAATTACGCCCGACACAAACGACTTTTGTGATAGGTGATTCGAATAAACTTCCATCAACAAATTTTGCTGTATAAGGCATCACTACTCCTACTAAGCTACAAGGTCTCTAGGAGCAGTGTTCTGCGCAACTACTCCGGAGTCGCGCATTCTGTCGCAGATGGATTAAATTTACAACGGATCTTCCACAATATTGAGATAGCTTTTGCGTCGTAGGCTTTTTCATCTCTTAAGGCTAAACGAATCTTCTTAGAAAGGTTTTCATACTCTGACTTTCTTACATCATCGAGACTCACCCAGTACTTCTGTGGAATTTCACTGTGTGCCTGCTTAACTGTATTCTCGAGTTCATTAAATCGAGATAGCGCATGCTGGCGCATATTGTGAGCAAAATTTGCTGGGGCTGTTTCAGTATTGACGACCATTTCCATCACAGCATAAAGAATATTGAAGTCAACAATTCCGCCAGTTTCGCCCAAACCTTTGTATAACTCAAACGTGTTGTAAGCCAACGCGGGCGCAAACATTACGTCAACGTTGCCATTATTGAATTGCCCACCCCAAGTAGCCAACGAAGTGTGTACCGGCGATGCACCAACCACTTGGGCAAATCGCTCACTGGCTACATCAGCATTCAAAATAGACACTTTTTTGCCGCTAATTGCTGATATATCCACATTACTCTTATCTCGAACAAAGGTATAAATCTCGCCAATTGGAAACAACCCAGCCATCTGGTACTTGCCATTGGAAATCAACTTCTCTGCTTTCTTACTCGATAAGGATTTCGACAATGTTTTCAATTCTTTTAAAGTACGAATAGCGCCTGGAGCACCAAAAGCCCCGGTAAAAGGCACGAAGTCTTTTGCTAGAATATTGGTTAATAAAACGGCACTGCATTCGCCTGAACGGAAGTCATTCGAAGCAACTTTCTCATCCGTATAGGCTTCCATTTGCAAATCAATCCCCCAACTTATTGCCTTGAGCTTTGTTTCCTTCAAAAAAGAAATAAACGGCCCATTAGCACCAACAGGGTCCCAGACACAAAATTTAACCGGCGTTAAATTACTGGCATTCGCTGGCAGAGCGCTTGCGACAAGTATCAGCGTAAAGAAGAATAGTCGGGTTATTCGTGAACTCATGGTACTTCCTTTATTATTTTCAATAGAACAAGGTCTTTACCCATCCAGAAATTTGAACGACAAAATGGAACAGCAAAAAACCGAGAACGAGACAGTATCTGAATATTATTCACATTTCAATTTCAGACACTGTGATTTTCACCTAATTTGGAACAATTAGTCATGCACTCAACCGGAATAGACTGTTCTAGAATCGCTACTTATCAAACTCGATTAGGTAATAACGCGCAGGGAGAAAGAGGAAATCTAGTTTTTCTCTGCTACCACTGAGCCACTTTATCTGAAGCTGCTGATAGCTTTGTTTTTCTGCCATACCAAAATGAGCAAGAGGCTCATCAAAACTAAGAAAACCACCTCCAAGAACTTGCTGAGATAACTGCGCCGCGCTTTCATCTTCAAGAGAATGACCGAGCAATTGCACGCTGGAGCCCAATACCGTTTGCCCATTAAGTCTTAGATCGATCAATATACCCGGCTCTCGAGTCTGATTGATGAAGACGCCATGGTCGGCAGCAACTCGTTGGGAGATGATATCGAGATCACCATCCCGGTCAAAATCAACCGTCACAAAGCTCGGGGTATTTAGATAATCTTCCAAGCCCATTTCCGCTTCTGCTCGGTACATTCCTTCGCCATGCTTATTCATATACAAAACATTGGTCTGGGTACGCCGCCCTGCTCCACCAAACATATAACCGTTGCCAACATAAATATCGTTCCAGCCATCATTATTCAAGTCTGCTATCTTGCTGTGCCAACTCCAATAACTTTCTGATACAGCCCAGTCTTCAGCAAGTTCTTGCCAGCCGCCCATCGAGGACATAGACAAGACATTGCGCTGAACACCCTTAGGGTATAGTGAATAGTTGATAGCTTGCTTTGGGGGAATTACTTTACTGGCAGCTCGGCATAAAGACTCAGCCACTTTGTTTTCCTGAGTCATGAGACTACAAATATCGTCTTGCCTTGATTGCCTGGCCAGTTGAATAAGCTGCGCCTGAAGACAGTCTTGTTTTCTCTTGCTCTCAGCCAAATATTGACAGGTACCAACTTGCCCAGATTTGACAGCCTGATCAAGTGAAAGCAAAGCTCTACACGCCTGTAAGTCTGCAATGCCAGCCTGCTGACAATAGTCCAAACCACCCTCTTGGCCAAAAGACATATCAACACTAAAGTAATCAATTAGCTGGTCTCGATTGAGGTCGCCACTGGCGATACTCATCGTGTTAAATGCACTGTAAGCTGGCAGGTTACTATCGGCTTTAGCTACTTGGAAACGCCCCGATTTCCAGCGATATATAATATCGGGGGCATCCATATCATTTCCCACGAGCAACTCCGGCTTACCATCTCGATCAATATCCGAGAAAAGTACTGACAAGGTCTCCCCTTGCGCTCCAGGTAATGCATGTGGCTTAAAATCTCGGCGAGTATTATTGGATGAATGCTTCTTGATGGCAGCATTCTCAATATAATAATTTTGGGAACGGTGCGGATTAAAATGTCTTAAGTCGCCAGCAAACCAGCTACCCAAAGCCATATCAATATCACCATCCTGATCAACATCCTGAAATGCCGCTGACATCACTAGTTGACTGTTTTCAAGCATCAGCTCCTGATAGCGACCTTGATCAAAGCTACCGCCCTGGTTCCAATAGATTCTATTACCAGCACCATAAAACGACACAAACAAGTCAGGATAGCTATCTGCATCCAAATCAACAAAACTGACCAATACTGGGCTTAGTTCACTTCCAAACTCTAGCGTTTTTCGCTTAGCAAAGCGCCCCCCCATATTCTGATAAAGTCGTATGCGGTCGGAATAAGCAATTGCCAGGTCTGGCCATAGATCCTGGTTCGTATCCCCCGTTGCAATACCCCGGCCATAGCTGAAGGGCTCAAATAATTCGACAGCTTTCATCGCAGGCGCACTTTCCAGACCAATAGAAGCGGCTTTAGTCTGCTCAAAGCCAACAACAGAATCATCGCTATTTTGGCCTTTTAAAGCGTAAGACTTAAGCACAAAGTCCCGACCAAGCTCCGACTTAAGATGGTGCGTATCGACTAAATCTAGCCCTTTGGTTTTCGCTAGTAAGGCCTCTACCTCTTCACCTTCACTATGCAACGCTCCCGCAAGCTGATCATGCTGTTCATTTAAATACTGATAGCTCAGATCTGACAATAGCTCTGCTAAATAAGCTTGAATCGCCTCTTCGTTACATCGTGCTTTAAGAGCTGTATTACTAATCAGTGAGCACGCTTCTGAATCACCGACATTGATGCCCTGAAAGTAACGTGAAAAGTCGTCGCATGCCGCTTTAATAACAGGCTCATTCAACTGCGTGCAGAATGACTTATCTGCACCCTGCTCTAGCTTGTGATTGATTAGCAGCGCCTGACATCGCTGCACAGCGACTGAGCTTTCCAAACCTGAACAAGCATTCAAGTCTCCTTGCTGTACTAGCAATATATTCTGACGTATAAGCTTATGTTCATTGAGGCAAAATGCCGTCAAATCTTCTACGGCTCCAGAACCTTCAAGTGAAGCGCATAGCGCATAGCCCGGATAAAGTTCTGTATTTAGCGCTAAGCTCTCAACTAAACACTGGCGCTGACCTTCTTGAGAATTTAAAGACAAGCATGGCGATAAGCTTTGTTGCTCAAGTGTCTTCTCGAAAAAATAGTCATAACGACAGCGCTGCCTATATTGCGTAGGTAAACTATTACACTGATCCACACTTTCGTTTGTTAAGGCGCCTTTCCTGACTTTAAGATAATCAAATGCCTCCATACAGCGCTGGCGATAGCTCGCTGCATCCTCCAGATAATCACAGGCACTCGCACTAAATTGCTTCGATAATAGCTCAACAACGAAGCGTTCAAAGCAGTCATACTGACGAGACTCACCAAGAACATGGCAGGCACGGGCAGCTTTTCGCATCAGGGGGCGTGCCGAATA
Organism: Oleiphilus sp. HI0043; assembly: GCF_001634935.1. Classification (NCBI taxonomy): domain Bacteria; kingdom Pseudomonadati; phylum Pseudomonadota; class Gammaproteobacteria; order Oceanospirillales; family Oleiphilaceae; genus Oleiphilus; species Oleiphilus sp. HI0043. The sequence continues at coordinate 83,214 of NZ_LWEY01001256.1, forward strand.
TTCCGGTAAACCGTGAAGCTCTATTGCTTCCTTTTCAGCCGCATCATTAGTCATCGCTAGCTGAGATAGTTTTTCTGTTACCGATAGCAACTTAGCGCCCTGTGATTGCTCGGTATATGCGCTGACGGTCAGACCAGCCAGTAACGCTAAAACAGACACACTCAATAATAAGGCAAGGCTCAATTTCAGAGAGATATCTCGTGCAACCATCGTCGCGGGATAAATACTAAAAACGCCTAAAGCAAAAAAGGCTGCGCCAACATAGGCAATATCAACCCCCGCTGCCAACAAGCCAACTGAGATAACAACATCGAAGGCAATAGGAACCGGAAAAAAAGCAGCGCACAAGGCCACCACAATTAGTATTATTAAGGTCCACGACCCATTTAAGTTATCTAGTGAAACAAATTCTGCTACAAGCGCAGCAAGCCCCCCAGCTAAAAGCATAAGAGGCAGCGCCCCTTTTAAGATAAACCCTAAATGCCCCAAATATGCTTTGGTAAATTCAAAGACAAACTGAAGCCCCCTAGTTTGTTGCGTAATTGCACAGGCATTTAGCGGGAGATCAATACCACTACCTTTAAACTTACCACCCTCGCCATGAAAACGAGCACTTAAAAAGGGAATTACCAGTAAGACAAAAAATACGATCAAGATGTACTTAATGGCAACTAGCTCTATGGGCAGCAAGCTTAGTGACATCGCAACCACGATAAAATTAAAGCTTGGCGAACTACTCAGCATCGATAAAGCGGTGGGAGTAGGAAGGCCTCCCCGGTATAAACCAAAAGCAATGGGCGTAGAACAGTTGGCGCAAACACCCAAAGGAGTTCCGAGCAAGGCACCAATAAACGCTTGTTTATAAGGATTTCGCCCATCTGCGACTTTAGGCAAGTTTATTGAAAGGAAAGATATTAAAGTCAGTACAGCTGCAGCAAATAGAAAACCAAAGGTCATTCCTTGCCAGTTGGTATATGCCCAGTTAAGCGAGCTATAGAGAATACGCTCTGCATGCCCTTGCTCAGCACTAAGCGGGTAAATGACATCAAAGGCGAGAGAACTAAGATGGTTGCGCTGGCCCATCTGAGCTTTTTCATCCAGCGCTGGAAGCCGCGACTGGGACAAGAACAACAATGAGATAAAGGCGAGCAGAATGAGAGAGCAAAGAAATCCCCTTTTATCGACTACCCGCATATTGTTCTCATTACCGTACATTCACCATCTAATTAAAGAGGCTACAGATCGAAAATCTTTCCAGGATTCATCAAGCCTTTTGGATCAAAGACACGCTTAACGCCTTTCATCATTTCGATCTCAACAGGCGAACGCGAATAACCCAGGTAATCTTTCTTGACCATTCCGACGCCGTGCTCTGCCGAGATACTACCATTGTATTTTGCGACAATATCAAAAACCCACTTATTTACCTGAATGCACTTCGAGAAGAACTCTTCATTGCTTAAATCTTCAGGCTTAAGAATATTCAAATGCAGATTGCCATCACCGATATGACCAAACCAGATAATTTCAAAATCCGGGTAATGCTCAGTCACCACTGAATTGATCTCATTTAGAAACTCAGGAACTTTAGAGACCACGACCGAAATATCGTTTTTGTACGGAGTACGCACAGAAATCGACTCTGAGATACCTTCACGCAAACGCCATAAGTTATTGAGCTGGGTTTCACTCTGGCTGATCACACCATCCAAAACCCACCCTTCTTCAACACAGGTTTCAAATAAAGCCATTGCGTCATCCATTACCTGGTCAGACGTCGATTCGAACTCCAACAATGCATAGAAAGGCGCTTCAGTTTCAAAGGGTGCAGGCACATCGTTGTGCGCTAAGACATGCCCCATCGCTTCGTGCGAGAAAAACTCATAGGCAGTCAAGTCCAGCTTTGCTTGGAATGCTTTCAAGACATCCATGGTGTTACCAATATCTGATAGACCCAGAACCAAAGCAGTCAGATTGTTCGGTTGACGCGTTAGTTTCATTGTTGCTTCAGTGATAAAACCAAGTGTTCCTTCAGCACCAATAAACAAGTGACGCAAATCATATCCGGTATTGTTTTTCAACAAGTCTCGGTTTAGTTCAAGAATTTCGCCAGCACCTGTTACCACGGTTAAACCCAAGACCCAATCACGGCTCATGCCGTATTTGATAACTTTAATACCGCCCGCATTAGTCGATAGGTTACCTCCTAGCTGACTAGAACCGGCCGATGCAAAGTCAACCGGATAGTACAAACCGTTCTCTTCGGCGAAGTTTTGCAACTGCTGTGTAACAACACCAGCCTGACAACGTACAGCCTGATCACTGGCGCTGAAATCAACGATCTGATTCATGTAATCGAAAGAAACGACCACTTCACCATTGCTTGCCACAGCCCCCGCACTTAAACCGGTTCGTCCGCCAGAAGGTACTAGTGCAAACTCGTGCTCATTCGCTAGCTTAACAATTGCCTGAACTTCTTCAGTTGTTTTGGGGAATACAATCGCTAGAGGCTTAGGCGCATATATTTTCGTCCAATCCTTACCATGAGACTCTAGAGTCTCCGCATCAGTACGAACTTTCCCGTCTTCTACCACTGCTTTTAACGCATCAATTATCTGAGTTTCCGAAGCCATAAGCTTATCAATCCACCTAAATCTGTTAATAACTGTACTCTTACTTCCAAGGCTAGTTAGCTAAAAGGCAAGAAATAACAGCGCTTAATGTTAAATTTAATTCTAGCTATTGCAACTAAACAATTGATATAGCTAGAATTAAAAAGAGTTTTAATATTTTGAACGACTAAAAAGCGGAATATGTTATCATACGCGGCTTTTCCAGACACAAATTCTTGAAATAATCTGTTGTTAACAGTGTATTTTGATTCTTAGATAAAAGGTTTTTTGCGAATATGACTACGACGTCTTTAGATAAAGGTAAAATCAGGTTTTTGCTTTTAGAAGGTGTACATGAATCTGCTGTGGAAACACTTAAAAAGGCAGGTTATACCAACATTGAATATTTGAAAACTTCTTTGGCTCAAGATGAGTTGATCGAAAAGATCGCAGATGCTCACTTCGTCGGTATTCGTTCACGCACTCAATTGACTGAGGAAGTATTTCAAGCCGCTAAAAAGCTAATCGCAGTTGGTTGTTTCTGTATTGGTACCAATCAGGTCGACCTTAAAGCAGCTACCAAACACGGTATCGCTGTTTTTAACGCTCCTTACTCAAATACTCGAAGTGTTGCCGAACTAGTACTTGCCGAAGCAATTCTACTACTTCGTGGCGTACCTGAGAAGAATGCTCTTGCTCACCGCGGTGGCTGGCTAAAATCAGCTACCAATAGCTACGAAATTCGCGGTAAAAAGCTCGGGATTGTTGGCTACGGCAGCATCGGCAGCCAGTTGAGCGTTCTTGCTGAATCATTGGGCATGAAGGTCTACTTCTACGATGTAGTAACCAAACTTCCTTTGGGTAATGCAACGCAACTTGATTCTATGGAAGACTTGCTTGGCATGTCTGATATTGTCAGCCTGCACGTACCTGAAACCGGTGCAACACAAGACATGATGGGACCAGAACAGTTTGCTCAAATGAAAGATGGCAGCATCTTCATTAACGCAGCTCGTGGAACAGTTGTTGTAATTGACGCATTATGTGAAGCACTTAAGTCTGGCCGAGTATTGGGCGCCGCAGTGGATGTATTCCCTGTAGAGCCTAAGTCAAACAACGAAGAATTTATTTCTCCTCTTCGCGAGTTTGATAACGTTATCCTAACGCCTCACGTTGGTGGTAGCACAATGGAAGCGCAAGCCAACATTGGTTTCGAAGTTGGTGAGAAGCTAGCTACCTATAGTGATACTGGTACTTCTATCACTTCGGTTAACTTCCCTGAGGTTGCGCTACCATCTCACCCAGATAACCACAGAATTCTTCATATTCATGAGAACATTCCGGGTGTTATGTCCGAGATCAACCAAGTGCTATCTGAAAACAACATCAACATTCTAGGTCAATACCTTCAAACCAACGAAGGCGTGGGTTATGTTGTAATTGATGTTAATAAAGAGTGCAGCGGTCTAGCGAAAGACAAGCTAAAAACAGTCAACGGAACGATTCGTTGTCGAGTTCTGTTCTAGAAACAATTCGATCCGCAAAAAGCAAAAAGCAAAAAGCCGCATCTCATTTGAATGCGGCTTTTTTACTTCTAAATTAAGACTTAATTCTAACGAAAAGCGCTTATGCCTTGGATGCTGAGCCTTTATTACGAACCTTAGTTACCTTCTTGGTCACTTTTTTGCCTGCCTTTTTTTCCTCAACAATACTCGTCGTGGAATTTGCATTAAACTCACTAAGCAAAGCGTCAAACACGCTCTGCCTTTTGAGAAGCGACTCATTTACCAGATGATGCTGCGCACCCTCTAGATAGGCTATTTTCACCTCACTAAACACTCTCTTTAGCACCGTGATATTGTGTTCCCAGTCAACTGTCATGTCGTCAGTGCCCTGAATAATCAATACCTTTCGTTTGAGCTTCTTACCACTTTCAATTCGTGGAACCCAATCGCGTAAGGCACTAATCCAGTCAACCGCCAACCACTTGGACTGCAAGGGGTCATGTTCTTTCAGAAACTTCAGGAATTTCACATCCGCGCTATTTTGTGAGAATGAGCGATGCCACACTTTGAAAAACGGTTTAACCAAAGAGTGAGCCTTTTTAACAAAGCTCCAGCCTTTAGGTCGCACCAGCGGCGCGAGCAAAACCACCTTATCAAAAGCTTCACCGTGCGTTTCAGTATGCATTAAGCGGTCAATCAAAACTGCCCCGCCCGTACTCTGACCAACACAGTGGAATGGTTGCGGTAGATTAGCGCGACACGACGCCAAACAAGCATCGATCGCCTCTTGATACTGCTGGAAACACTGAATTGAAGCAGGCTTGCCACTTGATAATCCATGTCCAGGCATATCATAGATAACAACCGCATAACCCGACTTTATTAAAAAGCGAATTAGGTGATGATATATTCCGGCATGATCGAAGTATCCATGAAACACAAACACGGTACCTTTAGCATCAAGTGGTTTAAAGCTTTGCATAACGATACGAAAGTCACTTGCATCAAGCCAACCTGCACGCTGCTCTAGTCCGTCGAACTCACGATAGAAAGCCATATCATAGAAGTCATAGTAATGCGCTATTTCCCCCTTAACTGCAGCTTTCGACTTAAACGAAAACTTACCTAACTCCATTAATAAGCGATCACGATCCCAATTCATTCAACTTCCTCAATTAACTACTTTGTATCTAGATGTAAACGACGCAATTAGACGTTTCTATTAGCTTTGTTAAAAATTAACAAACGCTCAGATACATAAACTCACATTTAACATTGTTTTAAATTAGAGCCCTAAAAAGCATCAATAATTTAGTTACAATATAACCACAACGACATTACAAGGATATTTTAAATTGCGACCTACCGTGAACTAGCAAACTTATCTTAGCTGCTGGTTCATTACCTGAGTAATTAGTGTCGCAAATAAAGAAGAGAGTAGATCATGAGACAAGAAAGTAAACCTTTTACCTTTATCGACATCGTATTGGCCATGAGCATCACTGGCATCATGCTTGGCTTCCTCGTTCAACAGCTTCTCGACTTTTAGTATTTAACAGCGGCCTGTTTTGCCGCATAATCACCAGATATTTTTTGCTGGGTGATAAATAAATGGAATACCTTCCTCCCTGGTGGGCCAGAAATGGCCACCTTCAGAGCGTCTATCCTTCAGTTTTCAGAAAGGTATCAGCTGACTTTTATACTCGTGAGCGCCTGGAAACACCCGACCAAGACTTTATCGACCTGGATTGGGCCAAGAACAAGCAAAGCCCTCTTAAAAGGCTTGTGGTGCTTAGTCATGGCCTTGAAGGACATAGTAAACGTCCATACATACTCGGCATGGCGAAAATTGCGCTCCAGAACAACTGGGATGTGCTTGCCTGGAACTTCCGCTCATGCAGTGGCGAACCAAACAGAAAGCTCCAGTCATACCACAGCGGTCAAACAGGAGACTTACAATACGTTGTTAAGCATGCCATAGCACAAGGTTACGAAGAGGTCTGCTTAGTTGGCTTTAGCATTGGTGGCAATAAGACACTTTTATACCTTGGCCGCGAATCCGAAGACGTTCCCAAAGAAGTCAGCGGCGCCGTTACCTTTTCTGTTCCATGTGATTTAACTAGCAGCTCAAAACAGTTAGCGCTGCCACAGAATAAAATTTACATGAAAAATTTCCTGTTCAGCCTTAAAGCAAAACTTAAAGAAAAAAAGCTTCGTTTCCCGCAAGAAGTTGACCTAACAGGTTTTAGAAAACTGAAAACCTTTTACGACTTTGACCAGCGCTACACTGCACCATTAAACGGCTTTGCTAGTGCAGAAGAATACTGGTACAAATCGAGTTCTAGCAGGTATATAGAACAGATAAATACACCAACACTACTTATCAGCGCGTTAGATGACCCATTCCTCACAAAGCAATGTTTCCCACATGAAGCAGCGAAGAGCAACCCTTGCTTCGAGCTAGAAACACCACGTTTTGGTGGTCATGTTGGCTTTATGGGCTTTAACAAAGAAGGACTCTACTGGTCAGAAGAACGTGCGATTGAATACTTAAATCGCTTAAGCCGGTTTTAAAGCTTAAAGCCAGCTCTCAATTGCCTCGTGTGCCTGAACATTCTCCGCTCGAGCCTGCAAACCACCCTCACTCAAATAAACGCTAAACCGAGCCCGGTCTTTCATAGGAATAAAGGTACCACTCCCGTAAACCAAGCTCGCCCCTGGCAGCCACTTATAACTAGTTAGCCATTGCTTAAAATCTCTAAGCACAGGCAGCGTATTTTCTGAGCCCTTGTCAGCCTGCCAAAGATTAAACAGCGTCCTGGGCTTATTTCTTTCATCATCTATTGAATGGTAACGTCCAGATAAGCGGTCAAAACGAAATGCATCTTCCATCCCTAAAAAGCGCCAGAAATCTCCCCAGACGAGCAAGCGAGCATCCAGCTGCCACACATCCCCTTCTATTTCAAAGTGCAGAGGAGGCTGTTCGTTTAGCTCTAAAACCAAATTATATCGTTGAGGTCCAAGTCTAAATGTTTCAACGCTTGCTATCTTTTGAGCAGAAGTTTGTGCTTTAAAACTGTACAAATCCCAGGAACTGTAAAGAAGGGCCATTGCAGAGAGTATAGCTAGAATAGCAAGCGTAGCTTTTAGCCATGCCTTGAACCATGTACGAAGGAACAGGTACTTGAAAGAAATAACAATTAGCAGAGCGCCGAGAATAGCAATAGACAAGACGGGCAAGAACATAATTACCTCCTACCCTTGTATAAGCTTAAGTACCATACCCAATTGAAGCCAGACTTTCTTCTGACAACTTTAACAAAGCATCATTCTGGGTTTGTGCCTTGGTCATACTCTCAATGTAGTATTCCAATGAAGTCAGTGCATCAGCCAGAGTTTCTAACAAAGTCTGGTCAGGCATCGTATCACCGTCAACCAACTCCTGTTGAATACAGGACATGCACTTCAATAACAAGGACGTTAACCTCTCCTCACCAATGATGCTCATTGCACCACGGATACTGTCCATGACAGTATAGACTGTTGCCAGGTGAAGCTTATCACCCTGGGATTCAACGTAGGAGCTAATTGATCGTTTAGCCAAGCCTAGCCCGGACTTTGACTCATCAATAACAACGATAGTCGCTTCGCTCAAATATGGCGTTTCGCCATCTTTATGGGCCGACTGCAACTCTACTTCACCCTGAATACCCGTTTCTTCAAAGCGCTTAATCGCCTGCTCAATACCTAACACAGCGTCAGCTACAGCAAATAAATCCTGTTCGGCAACATCCGTCCCTGTGCCTTGCCAAGTTTTGATTGCTTCGATCTGCTGATCACAAGCTAGGCTAATTTTCTTCAGGTCGAGCATAGACAAGGTGCTGCTCAGGCGTTCAAAGACACCCACTATAAACTGCATATCCTCATCGCTTGGCGCATCACCACGCTCAAGAATATCTAATTTTTCTTTAAGCTGAATTAGCTCTTCTTGCAATGCATTGGACAAAGACTTAAGAACATCTGCACCCGGGCCAAACAACCGCTTGCTTTCTGCCGATAAAGACTTTTCATCAAAATCCAATAGGGAAACTTTGTAGCCTTCCAGTACTGCATTCACTTGCTGAGAATAATAACCACTAATTGCTAACAAGTAGATAAGCTCTTTATGCAAAGACTCCGGTGCCGATTTACTGGTCACCACAGTTCCAACCAATGCCATCTCACGAAGGTACTTTTCAACCTTCATAAACAAGCGCTTGCGAAGGTCATGAGTACTCATATCTTGTTCAAGCAAGGTGTCTGCGACAATATTCACTAAGGCCCAAAATTGCGCCAATGGCTCACCAGCACATAGTTTCATTGCACCTTTGGAGGCACGAGAGATTAGCCGCAACGCTATTTGCTTGTTTCGGTCACGCAATATGTCAAGCAAACCAACCTGATACATATGCCTGAAGCGCTTAGCGTGGTGTTCAAAGTCACCAAGTTTATTACTACTCGATAGGCCAAATATAGTGCTCGGGTCAAATGCCCTATCGCTGGGTAAGTCAAAAAAGTGTGACTCTGGAAAGGGTTTGGTTTTTCTGGCTATTCGAAGCTCATTGATAATCGGCAAAAGAAGCTCTGGATGATCAAGCTTCTTCTGACAAAAATATTCGGTATAACGGCGCAAGATAAAAATAGCATTACTTAGGTTTGTTAACAGGCCATTTTTGTCGTCATTTGCACCAACAGGCACTTCATTCGCTAAGGCAACAGATTCCTGACATAGCAGCACGCAGCCCTGTACCTCTACCAGCACAAAGATACCGCGCAATTGGTTCAAGTAATCGATGCAGTTCTGAAGATCTTCTCCACTGTCGCGATTTTCCTGAAATCGTTCCAGGCTTTGCTCTGCGTGTTGAATTGTTGCTTCAATTTCCGGCTGAACCAGTTCAATAGAACTTAGACTCGTAGATGACAAGGCCATAAGCTAATTCCGGTCCAAAGAGTAATTATCAAGTTTCAAAATAAAACCGCTTTAATTCTTGTATTAATACTTCTAACCAAATAACGTCTCAGTTAATGGTCAGAACATGCTCTAAATCAATTTAAAAAAATATCGTTGGTTATTAATTTATATCACAATTCCGACGCTTAACAAGTTTAGCACTGTGTGTTTTCGTAATTAGCAAAGACTAGCTCTGCTACTTATGAAACACTTATAAGTCCCAAATCACCTGGTCTGATTTCTTTCTAAGTGATTCGAGGTATTTTTCATGAGACGCAGCTTCCTCTGTATTGGCAGCCAGAACAGGTAGAGGCTTGCGTGTACCGGGTAACCTTCGAATACCTCCGGCGCCACCTTCATCTGTCTTTTCCTTATCTAGCAACAAGCTAGTCTGCCCACCACTTAGTAATAAATAAACATCAGCGAGTATTTCGGAGTCCAATAAAGCCCCGTGCAGTTCACGGTGACTATTATTGATCCCGTAGCGTTTACATAAAGCATCCAGATTGTTCTTTTGCCCCGGATGCTTCTCTCGCGCCATGGCTAGTGTATCTAATACACCACAGTAATTTTCTACCGGAGGGATCTTGTTGACCAAAAGGTTAAATTCGTGGTTGATAAAGCCAACGTCAAACGCCGCATTATGGATAACCAGTTCAGAACCTTTTATATACTCAAGAAATTCTTGGGCAATATCAGCAAACAAAGGCTTATCAGCTAGAAACTCATTCGTTATTCCGTGGACATCTATCGCTTCTTGCTCTACGACCCGCTCTGGGTTGATATACACATGGTAGTGATTTCCTGTCAGCTTACGGTCAATCAGTTCGACACAACCAATCTCGATTATCCTGTGGCCAAGCTGAGGATTTATACCGGTGGTTTCTGTATCAAGTACGACCTGCCTCACCCTTCAACTCCATCAATCACATGAACCTTACCAATACTGTCTTTTCGAATAACCGAGTCAACTCCGAGATTGGCAAGCTGGTCAGCCATTTCATTACCTGGATCACCACTATGACCTTTCACCCAAAACCATTTTACCTCATGTGTTGCGACTTGCTCATCCAACGCTTTCCATAGCTCAACATTCTTTACTGGCTTTTTGGCTGCAGTTTTCCAGCCATTTTTCTTCCAACCTTTTATCCACTCAAGCATCCCTTTGCGCATATATTGGGAGTCGGTATGTAAGTGAACAACACTAGGTTTCTTTAAGCTTTCGAGCGCCCGAATTGCAGCAAGCAGCTCCATTCTATTGTTGGTTGTATCAAGCTCACCACCATAAATCTTTTTCTGATGCTTCCCGCTTGTTAATAATGCTCCCCAACCTCCCGGTCCAGGGTTGCCTTTACAGGCTCCATCGGTATAAATCTCTATCATTCTTCTTTATCTTTCTCGTTATAAACTGAAAAGTCTTGTTCCAAAACCCGAGTGTGCCGTGAGCTTGCCAAAGGCATTCCTACGACCTTTGCACCTCGACGCCATTTTGAGTAGGAATTGATTCGTGAACCGACCTGTTTTTGTGCCGATATCAAATAGTATGCGCCTAGGGGGACTTTTGTATTGAGCACTTTATCGAGCCACAAAAAACGCCTAAATAAACCTGCATTATTAAAAGGCAGGCCGTAGTAATGGTATTTAGTAGTTCCCACCCTAAAATCGAGCAAATTCAACCAATCTTCGATTCGCTTACCACCAATAAAACAACTATTCCAGGGTGCTTGCTGCGACCTCCCTAACAACCTCCTCACTCCCCAAGTACTGAGAGGGTTAAACCCAACTATCACCATCGTACCAGAAGACTTGAGCACCCTGGCTGCCTCTCGCAGGGTTTGATGAGGCGCACTGGAAAAATCTAGTGCATGGTGCAAGATAACAACATCTTGGGTTTCGCTTTCTAATGCCAATTCCTCAGAAGAAGAAATAATAGAGTTTTCAGGTAAGTCCGGTTCCCACTCTGGCAACACATAAAATTTATGCCCCAAGCTACTTGGGTTACCTACTGGCACCCTATGCGAGACACCTATCTCAGCCTGGTGATAGCCAAACAAGCGATGTATTTTATTTGCTATATTACGCCGTTGGTCAGCTAATAAACTACGTCCTAAAGCACTCTGAAACCACTGTTCCAGTTGCTGTTGTTTAGAACTGTTAGCCTGTGCATTTTTATCCAAATCTTGTAACCCTGACATCGCAAAGCTCCCGCAGCGTGCTCGCAACAAAGCAGACTCTATCTAAAGTAGCTTTAATTTACCCAGTATTCATTCTAAGCTATGACAAATCAACCTAAGTGAGAGTTATCATATGATAAAAGTTCATGGCATACCTGCTTTTTCAGACAATTATATCTGGTGTATATATGATGACGCGAGCATGCAGGCTGTCGTTGTTGATCCTGGCTCATTTAGTGACACTCAAGATTATTTGAATTCACAAGGGCTAGACCTAGTAGCAATTCTTATCACTCACCACCACCCTGATCACACGGGAGGCTTGGCAAAACTTAAAGATCAATATGACTGTAAAAGCTTCGGCTCATCTCACTCAAAAGTTGAAGGTATCGATGAGCAACTGTCTGAAGGCGAAGCGATCAGCTTACTTGGCTTACAATTCAAAAGCCTCGACGTTCCGGGTCATACGCTTGATCATAATGCCTACTATTGCGAACAACTAGACGCATTGTTTTGTGGGGACACACTATTCTCAGGTGGTTGCGGTCGCTTATTCGAAGGCAGTGCTGAACAAATGTATAACTCGCTTGGAAAAATCCGCTTACTACCGAAGACGACACGCATCTTCTGTGCACACGAATATACATTAGCCAATCTAGATTTTGCACTGAGTCTAATGCCAGACAACCAGGCACTACAAAACTACTTAGTAGAAGCCACCGATTTGCGTAAGCGTGGCTTATCCACTATCCCCTCCACACTAAAAACAGAACTGGAGATAAACCCGTTTTTTAGAAGCAACGATCCAGCCTTAGCTTCGAATGTTAAACAACTATTCCCCAATACGAATAGCTGTGAGCCAGATATTTTTGCCGCAACAAGGCTCGCGAAAGATCAGTTCTGACCATAGTAACAACGGGTTAGCACTTACAGAGTTAAATTTGTTACTAATTATTTAGCTCCAAGCAGTTGACCCTAAAGCCCCTACTTCATAGACTGGGCGGGAAAACTTGCTTAACGCCTAACAAAATGTGTTCCTTTTCTCGCAGCAGTAAAATAGCCACCCAATCGATATGCGTCATTTTCCTCTTATAGTTCTACTTTTGCTTATTAACGCTTGCGCGAGCTTTGATTCGTCGCGCGGACAGCTTGCCCCCCCTAGCTCGGTGCCGTCAGTTTCCAGCAACACAACATCAAACAAAAGCGAACCTACCCCCGACATTGAGAGCAAGGAAAACACTCAAGTAAGCGAACAAATCTCAAATACTCAAGAAAGTGGCATTAAGCAAGCGTCAACTGCTAGTAAAGCAAAGCTCCAACCCTCCCCAGAGCACACCAGTACGACACCAGCTAGTAATTCCGACAACGAAGCACTAACAGCACCACCCTATTTAATCTCTCAAATATTTGACGAAACGGTGGAGCCAAAAGAAAAGTTTTTCGTTAGCGGCCTTTTGAGCAGCCCAGATGAAGATCTATTCAGTAGTTTTGCTCTGAATAATAAGCTTATCGACAGCGCATCTGCCGAACATAACAAACAGCAGAATCGTAACTACGAGCAATACGGTTTTATCACTCCAACTGATGAGCTGGAACAGAAAGTCAATCAGGAGCTTCAGCTTCTTCGTGATAGACCTAGCCATAACCCTGACCAAGGCGACCTGCTTGACGATATTCGAAAGCACTTTACACTCGACCTGACTCTTGACAACAAGCGCATTCAAAGCCAGTTACGCTGGTACGTAAACAACCCCAATTATCTAGACCGAACCTTTAAGCGCTCTTCACGCTATCTTCACCATGTGGTGCAAGAAGTTAAGAAACGTAAACTACCGATGGAACTAGCACTACTACCTTTTGTCGAGAGTGCCTACGATCCTTTCGCATACAGTCATGGCCGTGCTTCAGGCTTATGGCAGTTTATTCCAGGTACCGGGAAGATTTATGGTTTGCATCAAAACTGGTGGTACGATGGACGACGTGACGTATTAGCATCGACTCAAGGAGCTCTCGAATACCTGAGTTACTTAAGTAGACGATTTGACGGCAACTGGCTCCATGCTCTTGCATCTTACAACTCTGGTTCAGGCCGCGTTAGTAAGGCGATAAAGCGCAATAAAAAACTAGGAAAACCCCAAGACTTCTGGTCTTTGAAGCTTCCAAGAGAAACCCGCGCTTACGTCCCTAAACTGCTTGCTCTTGCCAAGATTGTAAAGTCGCCTGAAAAATACAACATTCAATTCCCGAAAATCGCTGATAAACCGTACTTTGAGACAGTTCAAACTGGCGGGCAGATCGATCTTGCCCAGGCAGCTACCCTGGCCGGCATCGATATAAAGGAAATATATAAACTCAACCCAGGATTCAATCAGTGGGCTAGCGCCCCCATGGGGCCTCATCGTTTATTGGTACCTATTGAGAGCGCCAAACAGTTTAAAGCCGCGCTGACTGAGCTACCTCCAGAAAAGAGGCTCAACTGGACTCGCTACAGTATAAAACGCGGTGACTCCTTAATTCGCATAGCAAAGAAATTCAACACAACTCCAGCCTTGATTAAGCAAGTCAATCAGCTGCGCTCTAACACGATCAGAGAGAAACAAAAATTACTTATCCCTGTTGCATCTGAAGGTAAAGCTTATTACAACTTAAGCCAGCATAATCGACTCAAGCGCAAGCAAGACAAAATATCCGGAAGCCAAGGCAGCAAGAAACTACGTTATAAAGTACGCTCTGGAGATACCATGTGGGATATTTCCAGAGCTCACAAAGTAGGCGTTCGCTCTCTAGCCAAGTGGAACGGCATGGCACCCACTGACCCGATTAAGCCAGGTCAGGAATTAATTATCTGGTCACTTAAGGATGTAGGTAAAGCAAGCATGCCGCTACCGTCTTTTAGAGATAAAAGGCAAATGATCAGAAAGATTGGCTATCGAGTAAGAAAAGGTGACTCGCTCGCTCGCATCGCAAGTAAGTTCAGCGTAACGATTAATGACCTAGTAAGCTGGAACAAGCTAAACAAGAAAAAATATCTACAGCCAGGACAGAAGCTAACCATCTACGTAGACATAACAGCTACTTAGGCCCCGTTACCGAGGCTAGAATTTATTTTAACCTAGGAAGCCACCTCTAAAATCATTCAGACAATAAGTACTCACTAAATTCGATAAAGTGGGAAACAGTTACCTTATCTACTGGAATCATAGACTTATCAGCGTCAGCGCTATTTTCACTTAATTCACTCATCATACCTTTCACTCTTTCAAGCGTTTCACGAATCAAGCTGACCATTGAGTCGCGCGGAGATTCAAACACTCCCATTGAATCATTCATCTGATTAAAGTGATTAACCATATCTACAATAGGTTGATACCGCTTTAGGTTTGATAAGTCATTCGTTCGACCTTCTTGTGAACTAGAAGGTGCACCATAAGTTCTTAACTCTTCCGCTACAGTCTTGGACAAGTCTAAGGAAAAGGATGCAATTTCGCTGGAATCAAACCCTACACTCATCGCTGATTCAAATGCATCCTGAAAGCGGTCTTGAAAAAATAATTCCGTTACATTACCTAGCTGCGACAATAGCTCGTTAATTGCCGTAAGCTCCGATTCATCCAGCTCCCCTTCGACACTATATTCAAACGACTTATCGCCGGACACAGCCACGCCTAGAGAGTTTCCCGAAGACTGGTAAATAGAGGCAAATGTATCACTCAAACGAATCGAGACTTTATCGCCATCCCTGGTCGTTAAGGAAAACTCGGTACTATCATGACTTGCATATTTGTACTTGGAAACAGCCTCGAAAGACTCTGGCTTAAGCTGTTGTTCATTGACTTTCTCTGGCGTAAAAAACTCGTAAACATTTAAAGCTTGCTGGGAGGTTTTAGCCTCAGTATCTACAGGAGTGTTAGTCGAAGCCGCAACTTCATTTCTAGCGCTCTGCTTGCTCCCTTCAGCTAAGCCATCTGCAGCACTCAGATGTTTTCCTTCAATATCATCTACCCCCTCATCAACCAAATGTCGAGACTGAGCTATTTCCTCCTCAAGCTTTTCATCCATCAAACCCAATGCGCTGATATCTTCTTTAGCGGATGAAAAGCCCGCCTCAATCCCTTTTCGAGCCTGACTTAATAAGTCACCAATTCTCGACTCATCCGCCCCGTTTCTGAGCTCGCTTTCAATTCGGCGTTCGACAAAACCGAGCACAGTATGAGCCACATCTGATGGAGAAGGCACTTTAAACTCAAACTGAGGTTTTTCGATAGTAATATTGAAACTAAAGTTTGTCTCTATCGAGCGGGAGAAAATTCTCCTTCCACTATCGGTACCGGCTTCTAAAAGCTGAGTTTCAACGCTTGTTTGCATACTTGCACTTAGCTTTGCAGAGCCAGTGCTTTCAGCTATCTTACTGGCATCTAGCGAGCGGTGCCGCGACAGCCCACCATCGTTTAGCTTGTCAATGTTATCTAATGCGTTCATACAAAACCCTCTAAAATCCGGTTGACCTCATAGCTATTATCGTCCGCAAAAAGATTTTCTTTAGGCATTCTTTTATAGAAAAGACATCTAAAGCAAGAATCTGTTATATTCCACGCAATTCACCAACTTAATGCGATTACTATGAATAAATTCCCCGAACCAAGCGACCAATACATGCCCGCCACACTCCTTCGGCGACTTCTTGCGTTTTTTTATGACAGTATCTTATGCATAGCTCTCACCATGACCATCACCATGATCTATATGGCGATTAGCCATAGCCTTATTGGTGCCGAAGAGTACAAGCAAATTAATGAGTCAGGCCAATCGCTTAAGGACCCACTACTATCCTCAACGCTTTTTATTTCCCTATTTCTGTTTTTTGGTTATTTCTGGACTAAAACCGGACAAACCCTTGGAATGCAGGTTTGGCATTTACGCATACAAAATGAGGACAACACATCAATCAGCTGGAACCAAGCCCTTGTCAGGTTCTTTGTCGCCGGAGTTTCCATTGCCGCATTCGGTCTTGGCTACCTTTGGGTATTCATCGATAAGAAAAATCGAACCTGGCAATGCATCGCATCTGAAAGCAAAGTTATACGAATTCCAAAGCGCAGCTAGACTCTAAATAAGTCAAACCAGCTTTCTCAGGTCAAAAAAAAGCTCTCGACATAATCGAGAGCTTTTTAGACAACAAACAAAAAATTAATCGTGAGCAGAGATAATCCAGTTTGTAGTCGACTCCATATCAGTAATAAACAACTGACCGATTGACTCACCAGTATCGCCGAATGAGATAGAGTGGATATCAATATCACCCTTGAAGCGCGTATTGATTGCAATACCATCCACAAAAGGATTACTACCAGCAAGCAGACCATCTATATTTAAAACAGCATCTTTAACTGCATAGATTTCACGAATAGAGTGCGCAAAACTAAATGATGAAGTGCCATCCAAACCTGTCAAATCGCCACGCTCATTGTGAATTTCCATGTCAGAAATCTGAACACCGGCAATATCAATATATACATCCAGATCTGTAATCTTAAAGTAACGACCCCAGTATATTTTGGAGTCAGCCTTACCCGTATTACCACCTAGAGGTCCAGATCCATCAAAGCCGTTACCATTGTTCTCAAGATGTAAGTCATCAGGACCTAAGTAACCCTGGATACCTAATTGACTAATCAAGGTAGTTGTACCAGCAGCACCTTGGTCGGGACCCTGACCATCAGTATCTAGACCAGCAGAACCTAGCTCATAACTTGAACTTGCCAAGCCAATTGCATCGATTTCAAGACGAAAGTCGACAGCATGCTCTAGGACTAGCTCTGCAGTATGAAAATCGTCTAATCCAAATCTACCGTCAGCTCTATACTGATCGATACCGCCTTCTGAAGCCCAGCCATCAGTAAAGTCAAAATGGATTACCAAATCACCATCACCATATGTGCGCTTATCGTCAATTACAGCGTTATCACGAGTTGAGTCAATACCGTTTGCAACACTAACAAACGTCGTATCAGTATTCCCATCATTTACATACATCTGAGCAATATCACGCATATTGGAAAAACCATATGCAAGCTCATTATCACCGTCGGTACCATCACCGGCGATGTCAATCTCAAGCCGTAAGTTGTCAAGCATCGTACCTGCAGAGCCCGTACCATTACCCAACGAGTTACCACCCATACGGATACCTTGAATCAACAAATAGCCTGCATCGTGATATGCGAACTCTCCGATCTCCCACTGACTTTCTACATCAAGAGTAAGACCTGCCTGACCCGTGACGTCTTGTAGACTATCTTCATCAAGCATTTGGACTTCGGCCATCACATTTGATGACAAAGCAGAAACTGCCGTCACCAAAGCCAACCTCTTCAAGCCTTTCATTATTGTATTCTCCTACTTTTTTTATTGTGCCGGCCTTCAGCTCTATTTTAGTCCAATCGGGATATATAGACTTTGTACCGTTAGGCGCCCCTTTCTTTCTTAAATACAGCCCGCATCCATGCATACACAAACCTGTGCCAAGGTCCTACAATCCACCCTTGACCCAAGGACTACTACATACGCATTTTATCCAGTCTAGTTGCTGCTTGAATAATACGCGAATTAACAACCTGGTTCAATCATGGAAAGTCTGTGTGAGACACTGCTCTCACTCCAGCTCAACGTGCCCTTCGCAAAAGGAATATCCCTGCTACCAAACATACCGAAATAGGAATAACAGTCGCATAGATTGGATTAAAACCAAACACAATTGCACTCGGCCCTAACAGGTCTTGTGCATACTTGAACAACAGTCCAACCACTACCCCTGAAAACACCCTAAACCCCATCGTGACAGACCTAAGAGGCCCAAATACGAACGATATTGCCACCAAGACCAATACTGCCGTTGAAATTGGCTGAAACGCTTTCTTCCAAAATGACATCATATAAGCGTCAGAGTTTAAGTCCTGAGCTTCAAGATATTGAGAATAAGTATATAAACCCGATATAGATAAGTCGTCGGATGAGACAACCAACACACTAAGCACCGAGGGAGACAAGTCTGTTTGCCAAGTTTTAGTTGGGAAATGATTGACGTAAGTGCGCGCCCCTTTAAAGCTTGTTTCAATAACAGACTCTAACTGCCAAGTACCACGCTGAAAAATAGCACGCTTCGCAAACACACTACTTTCAAGCTGATGATCAGCATCATACCTCTGCAACGACACACCATGAAGCACACCGTTTGATTGCACGGCATTAAAGTGCATAAAAGTATTACCCTCCCGATGCCACACCCCTCTATGACTGGCAACATTTTGCTCTGCCCCCTGGAGAACCGCTCTACGACTCTGAGCTATACCTTCCGTTACAGGAGCAACAAACTCCCCCAAAAACAAACCAATAAGCACAACAACTATTGCAGGCTTCATCGCAAAAAAGACAATCCTTCTGGTCGATACACCCGCTGCACGAATCACCACCAACTCGCTATTTTTGGCAATTGCACCCAAGCCTATCAAGCACCCCATAAACGCCACCAAAGGCAAGTAGTCATATATTCGTCGAGGCAGGGTCGTCAGTACGAACAATGCGGCATCAATAATCCCGTACTGCTCACTCAAATCATTCACTTCCGCCATAAACGCAAACAAAACATCTAACGATAGAACAACCGCCGCAACCAATAGCATGGACGCCGCCACTGTTTGCACAATGTAACGATTAATTCTTCTCATTATTGTTCCCTAGCGCCATATATAATCTGCTAAAAAGCGTTTTCAAAAGTGCCTTATGGTTAATCAAAAATATGCCCTAATATCAGAAATTTGCTGAAGAACGATGCAGTTCATCATTTGGCTTGCTATTCTATGACGATACACGTTTTCAAACCACCTCATTATGTGCTTCAGCACTAATGACCTTCGATACGATAAGAGACAGAAATGAATTACAATATTGTCGATACCGCGATTTCATCACTAAAAGCAGACAGCCTATGCATAGGCCTATACGAAAATCAGACACTATGTGAGCAAGGCAAAGTGCTCGACAAACTTCTTGATGGGCAACTAAGCCAAAGCATATCGCAATTCGACATTGATAGTGATTCAGGAAAAAGCTTCTTCCTACCCCTTCGTAGCGAACACGCTAATAGCGTTATTCTTTTGGGCATGGGAGACAAAAAGAAGTTAAACCTAAGCAGCCTAAACAAGGCCTTCAGCGCATTAGCAAGTCAAGCGAAAAGCGCCAAAGTAAAATCCTTACACTGCTTTTTGGACAATACTATAGATGGCACAGACATTAGCGCCAGACAACTCGCAAACAGTCTCGTTCGCTCAATTTCTGACCAGCATTACACTTTCGATCAGTACAAAAGCAAAAAATCTCCGGCCATCATATTGGAAAACATCAGTGTCGTCTGCTGCACTGCAGACCAACAAGCCTTGAGCGAAGCAACTGTGATCGCTCAAGCTCAGGCGAGAGGCATGGCTACAACCAGAACGCTTGGCAACCTACCCGGAAATGTCTGTACACCTGCTTACCTAGCAGAGCAAGCACTAGCGCTAGCAAGCAGAAGTAATAACTTTGAAGTAAAAGTACTCGAAGAATCTGATATGGAAGCACTAAACATGGGTGCATTTTTATCCGTATCCAAAGGTAGCTCAGAACCAGGAAAAATGATTATCCTTGAGTATAAAGGTGGCAAAGAAGGCGATGCGCCACATATGTTAGTCGGCAAAGGCATCACCTTTGATACCGGAGGAATTAGCTTAAAACCTGGCCCGCAAATGGATGAAATGAAGTATGACATGTGCGGTGCCGCGAGCGTTATCGGTACGATGACTGCAATTGCCGACCTACAACCCAAAATGAATATCGTCTGCATCATTGCAGCGGCTGAAAACATGCCGGCTGGACACGCCTCCAAACCTGGTGATATCGTGACAACAGCTTCGGGTCAAACAGTAGAAATTCTAAACACCGATGCAGAGGGCCGCCTAGTTTTATGTGACGCCCTAACCTACGCCAAAAACTACAAGCCCGCCTCAGTTATCGATATTGCGACACTTACTGGTGCTTGCATTATCGCGCTTGGGCACAGCACCTCTGCCGTGATGGGCAATGACGACACCCTGGTCGATGAACTTCTGCAGTCAGGCAAAGAGGTAAACGATAAAGCGTGGCAATTACCCATTTGGGATGAGTATCAGGAACAGATCGAAAGCCCCTTTGCCGATATTCAAAATATTGGCGGCAAAGGCGCAGGCAGCATTACCGCTGCATGCTTCTTGTCTAGGTTCACCAAAGAATACAAATGGGCTCACTTGGATATCGCAGGTACAGCTTGGGTATCAGGAGGAAAAGACAAAGGTGCAACAGGTCGTCCGGTTCCTTTGCTACTGAACTATCTGTTAAGCAAAGCGTCTTAAATATCTAGCAAGACTATTGAGTTAATTACGACAGCGACAACAAAAGCATGCCCAGAATAGACCTATACCTCTTAAATGAAGCCAACTTTTCTGAGCAAATTGCTTTTTGTTGCCGTTTAACGGAGAAAGCCCTGCAACAACACAGTCGAATTCATATTCAGACTGTGGACGCTATTCAAAACGAAGCACTAAACAGCGCTTTATGGACTTTCAAACTCGAAAGCTTTATTCCTCATAGTCTCGGTCAAAATGAGTCAGAAAGCAAAACCGCGCCAGTCATCATCGATGACAAACCATTAAAGTCATCACTTCAAAAAGACGATTCTTTGCTCATCCTCCTACGAAAGCAGTTACCCGAGCGCTTGGAAGATTTCAGCCGTTTGTGCTTAATCATTCCGAATATTGAAATCGAAATTCAGGACGCACGTACCTTATACAAGCAACTAAAGAGCCTTGGCCATGAGGTTCATATCCACGATCTACGGAAAGCTTAGGGAAGTCTTTGCTTTTTTAAGCAACTATATTAAGCAAGTCCCTAGCTTCAGCTCGCTCACGCCATGTATAATGTCGGCCATTTTTTATCGTATGCCAAGCGAAAGTCAGGCACTCGACCTCTAGCCATTTTTAACGAGTAAGCATCAACGATTATGGATAAGACCTACCAACCTAGCGAAATAGAACAGTCTTGGTATAAAACCTGGGAAGAAAGCGGCTACTTCAAGCCTTCAAATGAAGGCCAGCCCTACACCATTATGATTCCGCCACCGAATGTCACCGGTAGCTTGCATATGGGACATGCCTTCCAGGACTCTATTATGGATGCCCTAACCCGCTATCACCGCATGAAAGGTCATAACACTTTATGGCAGGTCGGTACCGACCACGCGGGTATCGCAACTCAAATGGTTGTTGAGCGCAAGCTTGCTGCTGAAGAAGGCAAAACTCGCCATGACCTCGGACGTGAAGCCTTTCTCGATAAAATCTGGGATTGGAAAGAAGAGTCCGGTGGCACAATTACCCGTCAGCTTCGTCGTTTAGGTGCTTCTGTCGATTGGGACCATGAACGCTTCACGATGGACGATGGCTTTTACAAAGCCGTTCAGGAAGTATTTGTTCGTTTATACAAAGATGACTTAATCTATCGCGGCAAGCGTTTGGTAAACTGGGATCCTAAGCTTCACACGGCTATTTCAGACCTGGAAGTCGAGAACAAAGACAAAAAAGGCAATATGTGGAACCTTCGCTATCCACTAGCCAATGGTGAAAAAACCTCTGAAGGTAAAAACTACTTAGTCGTCGCAACCACTCGCCCCGAAACCATGCTGGGTGATACAGGCGTTGCAGTCAACCCTGAAGATCCACGTTACAAAGACCTGATCGGTAAGTTTGTAGAATTGCCTCTTGTTGGTCGTTTGATCCCGATTGTGGGTGATGATCATGCCGACATGGAAAAAGGCACTGGTTGTGTAAAAATAACACCTGCGCACGACTTTAACGATAATCTAGTGGGTAAGCGCTGCGGCCTAGCGATGATCAATATCTTCGATATTGATGCTGCCATCCTTAAAGAAGCAGAAGTTTACGACACTGAAGGCCAAGCTTCAGATGCTTTCGATACAGCCCTACCCGCAGAATTTGCTGGCTTGGATCGATTTGAAGCGCGTAAAGCCATCATTGCAAAATTTGAAGAGCTTGGCTTATTAGAAAGTATTGATGATCACAATTTGGTTGCACCCTACGGCGACCGCTCAGGTGTTGTCATCGAACCACTTCTTACAGACCAGTGGTTCGTTCGTGCAGGCCCGCTAGCTGAACCTGCAATACAGGCAGTTGAAGATGGCGAGATTCAGTTTGTTCCCAAGCAATACGAAAACATGTACTTCTCCTGGATGCGCGACATTCAGGACTGGTGTATCTCTCGCCAGCTTTGGTGGGGACACAGAATCCCGGCTTGGTACGATGCTGAAGGTAATGTTTACGTTGGCCGCACTGAAGAAGAAGTACGTACTGAAAACAATATTGATGCTTCAGTTGAACTGTCTCAAGACGAAGACGTTCTCGACACCTGGTTCTCTTCAGCACTCTGGACTTTCGGCACACTAGGTTGGCCAGAAGCAACGGAAAGGTTGAAGACCTTCCACCCAACAGATGTTTTGGTAACGGGCTTCGATATTATTTTCTTCTGGGTTGCCCGCATGATCATGATGACCATGCACTTTATGAAAGATGAAAACGGTAAAGCCCAGGTTCCGTTCAAATATGTATACGTAACAGGCCTTATTCGAGACGAGCATGGTGACAAAATGTCCAAGTCGAAGGGTAACGTACTCGACCCGCTCGATATGATTGACGGCATCGACCTTGAATCTCTGGTTGAAAAACGCTGCGGTAATATGATGCAGCCCCAGCTTGCTCAAAAAATTGAGAAGCGCACGCGCAAGACCTTTGAAGACGGTATCTCTGCACACGGGACCGATGCACTTCGTTTTACCCTATTCTCACTGGCTTCGACGGGTCGTGATATCAACTGGGACATGAAACGCCTAGAAGGCTACAGAAACTTCTGTAACAAGATCTGGAACGCTGCACGTTATGTGCTCATGAATACTGAAGATCAGGACTGTGCTCAGAATTCTGACGATTATCAATTATCTTTAGCTGACAAATGGATCATCTCGCGCCTTCAGCAAACCGAAGCATCCATTGAAAAATCTATTGGTGAGTTCCGTCTAGATATGGCCTCACACACTTTGTATGACTTCATCTGGAATGAGTATTGTGATTGGTACCTGGAGCTTTCCAAGCCGATTCTAAACAGTGACGACAGCGACGAAGCGCTTAAGCGTGGCACACGCCGCACACTGGTACGAGTACTTGAAGCTGTACTAAGAATGGCTCACCCCTTTATCCCTTATATCACAGAGGAAATCTGGCAGCGTGTTGCTCCCTTGGCCGGTCAGTCTGGCGCAACCATTATGACTCAGCCTTACCCTGAAGCAGATGAGTCGAAAGTCGATGAAAAAGCACTGGGTGACGTTGAGTGGCTAAAAGGTGTCATCGTCGCAATACGAAACATTCGTGGTGAGATGGATATCTCTCCTGCCAAGGCAATTCCCGTTCTACTGCGTAACGGCAATAATGAAGATCAGCGCCGCTTCCAGGAAAACGAAGGCTTTGTTAAGTCACTCGCCAAGCTCGAGTCAATGAGCTGGTTAAATGACGAAGAAGCGCCTATGAGTTCAACTCAGTTAGTCGGCTCTATGGAAGTCTTGGTACCAATGGCCGGTTTGATCAACCTTGATGCCGAGATAGCTCGACTCAATAAAGAAATCGATAAGGCGGAGAAAGAAATTAAGCGCCTTTCTGGCAAACTGAACAATGAGAAGTTCGTAAGCAATGCGCCAAAAGACGTTGTAGAGAAAGAGCAGGCTAAGCTGGAAGACGCGCAAAGTAGCCAAGCCAAGCTGGCTGAACAGCTCGAAAAAATCAAGGCCATGTAATTGGCCTTGAAGCTACACATAATGGGTGCCGGTGCAATGGGCTGTCTTTGGGCAGCTCATCTGCACTGCGGATTTTCAGGGGCCTCTGGCCCGCATGTTAGCTTTATTGATAAGCGAGCATACTCAAACCTGTCTATGCGCAAGGAACTTTCCTTCTCTATTAGCAGCCCCTTCCTGGCTCACATTCCAGAAAATACCCAACTAAGCTTTAGGCTAGAACAAACACCGCAAACAATCGATTGCCTACTTGTGTGCACCAAAAGCTTCGATGCCCTTCCCGGCCTTAAAAAGCTTGGTGAAGCCATCACAGATAAAACCCTATTAGTGTTATTCCAAAATGGCCTGGGTAGCCAATACGACATTCTAGAAGCCTTTCCTGATAACCCTATTTTCGCCGCCGTCACGACTGAAGGCGCTAATCGGGTTTCTTCAAATCAAATTGTCCATGCAGGCTCCGGCCTTACGCGCGTCGGCCCCTTAAACAAAGCTGCAGAATCTAACGATGCTGCCCGAGCGCTACTTAATTACCTTCAGCCACCCGCATTAGACAAGACGCTAACACTCCAATACGAAAAGGACATATGGCAGGCTTTGTGGCACAAGCTCGTGATCAATTGCGCTATTAATCCCTATACAGCGCTACTAAATTGCCCGAATGGCCAAGTACGGACATCACGACGTTTTATTGAAGGTTGGCCAATACTGAAGCTAGAACTTAGCGAGCTGCTAAACACAGCAAGCTACCCTCTTTCCGGTGATGAAATCGAAACGCTGGTTTTCGATGTGATGCAAAAAACCAGCACAAATATCTCCTCTATGCTACAAGATATTCGCGCGGGTAAACGCACTGAAATTGATGATATCAATGGCTTTGCAGCCCGGTTTTTGGCTCAGCATACCTTAAGTAGCGAAGTGAATAGTTATTTGGCGAGCAAGGTTAAGGCTCTGCCTACACATTGAACCATCGAGTTCACAGAGCGCTTCGCTGCACAGAGGAAAGATAACACCCTAAGACTTTAGCTGAGTATTCACTCCAAAAAAGCTTTTTCCAGAGCCTGCGTATCGGCCCATATATCACAACGCTGTTTAGCCCGCGTAAGACCGGTATATAATAGCGAACGCGATAAAAGTTCTTTAGCGTAATCAGCAAGAAGAATCCCGACACGCTGGTACTCTGAGCCCTGACTTTTGTGCACCGTCATCGCGTAAGCAGGTTGCCAGGCTTTGAGCCTTTTCGGTGATACGATAATGCTCTCGCCCGAGCCTTGCGGCACCTCCACCTGAAACTTTCCCGTACTACCCGGCTCATGATTACGAGCAACGACAAAGCCAATATCACCATTAAAAACACCCAAGTCTGCGTGATTTTTAGTAATAAGAATGGCCTTACCATGATACAGGAAAGATCCGGTATCAACATTGGCGGAATAGTGCCCCGGTAGCATCGCCAGCAAACTTCGTTCAATATAATTATTCATAGCGATCACACCCTGCTCGCCCTCATGAGTCGAACATAGCAATTGGAAGTCAGCAAAGGCACTATTCAATGCTGCGATATCTGCTTGCTTCTGCACCGCCTCAAAATAGCTTTGATAGGCTGCCGTGATTGAGTGATGAACTTGCTGAGCATTCATTTCAGCTTGGTTTTCACCCTCTTGATAGTCGAACCATCGTACCTGCTTGTTATTGCTATCTAAGTGGCGACTAATGCAAAAGTCATTTTGAAAACCGATAAAATTACCGGCATTAATTTGCTCGGCAGCGCGCTTAAGTTCTCCACCAAAGCGGTAGGTCTTTCTCAAATAGCAAAGCGCTTGATTAATGCCTTCACTCGCTACTTTTTTGTCGACAGCTGGAGTTAGAAAGACTCCTGACTCATAGCCAGTCAGACTTGCCAGACGATCGGCAAATTCGCTACTATAAGACATATCCTCAAAACGCCTAACCGTCTCTGAGAATACCTCGCCCGGCTCCACGGGTGGCAGCTGATAAGGGTCACCCATAAAGATCACTTGTGTGGTGTCAGGCACGGTTTTGATTAACGCATGCATTAAAGCCAAGTCGATCATTGATGACTCATCAACAATCAAGATATCAGCTTCAGTAAGTGCAATTTCACTCCGCCCCGAAAAGAGGCTCTCTGCGTTAAGTTTTTCTGAATAAGAGTGTTGCGAAGGTAAAGCTTTATGGTCGATTAAGAAACGGTGTATCGTCTCACCATTAGCAGGCAAACACGCGCTAAGTGGAAGCATATCTGAGCCTTCTAGCACAGCCTGCTCAGTTTCGATTCGCTTAAGTTGGAAGGCGATTGAGTCCGCTAGACGAACGGCAGCCTTTCCTGTCGGGGCGAGCAACCTTACTTTTGCTGGTCGGCCCAAACGTAGCCTGAATGATTGATCGACCAAGTGCAACAGGCTTGCTGCTGTGGTGGTTTTTCCGGTACCGGGTCCCCCAGCAATCAAAGTTGTTTTTTGCAGCAAAGCATGTGCAGCTGCAACGGCTTGCCAGTCTGGTTTCTCGTCTGAGTCCACACCATTTAATGCAAACATGCTTTTTAAACACTGACTCAAACGATCCAACTGAGACTCGCTGAGTGCTTCGTCACTCAGGCTTTCACTGCTCACCCTTTTCGCTAACCAAGCTTCGAATTCACACTGTAGATTCCAATAACGAGTCAAATACAGCTTATCACCCGAAACAACCAAGGGCTTGACACTCTGTTTTGCATGCAGCCTCTTATGAGCTCTCGCTTGTGAGAAGTCATCGACGACGGAGAGCTGCAATAAGCTAGCTTTGAAGTCGTGATCAAGTCCTATCTTATGAGCTGACAAGGCAATACAGATTTGCCCCTTACTCGTCGCGTAGGACAGTTCACAGATTAAAAGCGCTAAGCTGCTGGCATGCTGTCGCTCTTCTTCTAACAAACCTTTAACCACAAACTCTGCGGCGTAAAGATCAAGCCAGCGATATGCAGTATTTTGTGCCTCGACCTGCTGAGCAAGGTTTTTCAGTACAGGCGTTTTAATTAAACTCATGCGCCCTCCAAATGCAGGTCGAGTGCTTCTATCAAAGCCGCTTCAGGTTTGATGAAATAGACACCCGTTTGCGATGCGCCCAACTCGTTCCCATCAGAGTTAAGTGGCATACCACGAAGATAGAGATAATATACACCACCAAAATCTCGTTCATAACGATAAGCAGCTCCCAAGCGTGCTTTTAGATAGCGATGTAAGGCAAGACTATAGATGAGGTACTGTAAGTCATAGCGGTGATCAAGCATCGCTTCAGAAAGTTTGTCGTGCGTATAATCTTCAAGTTGATCGCCTAGGTAATTCGATTTGTAATCTAGCAGAAAGTACTGCCCTTCTTTGACGAAAACCAAGTCAATGGCGCCTTTTAAGTGCCCTTCAAATGAAGCAAACTCAAGTGTTGGAACGGTCGACGCGTACGACTGAAGCAATTCATTAATACGCCCGATTTGGCAGCGCTGAACTTTAAAGTAAAACTCCATTTCTGCTTGAAAGTCACTTAGTGGCAATTGCGATAAGGAAAAGTTGTCGCTTAGCTTGGCATCTAGAATATTTTTTAACCACTCGCTTAAATAGGCAGACCAAAAAGGCAAAGCGCCTTCATCAACAAGGCGACTTAATGACAGTTTTTCTGCAATCATGTCTCGTAGGCTCAGAGGCTGGCCATCTGAGCGTAGTTTGGTGAGCGGCTGAGCCGTTTCGAATTCAATACTTTCAAACAAGGTATGTAAAAAAGTACCCGCCTTACTACCTCGGGGAAAGTCAAAAATGCTTAACTCTCGCTCTTCGCTTTCCGCTACGGGCTCTTTCGACGGCGTGCGACTATTGGAGCCTGGTGATGTCGTAATATGCTGACGCGCATGGCTTTCCTGCATTAGCCCGGTAAAGCTTTGAACTCGCCATTGGCTACTCAACCCTCTATCTAGCAGTTCACAAGCAATCGCCTCTTGCCGACCCTTGTCACGACCCTGTTCTGATTTAAAGTGCGCAAAACGATGTTGCTTTAGGCTCTCGCTTAAATCATCTTCGTCGAGTAAGTTAAATTGAATGACACCATTTGATTGTGCAGCCAAACCCTCTAAAGCCGAACGGTAGTTATCCTCGTCCAAACCTTCAAGTATTGCTTCACGGTCAAGCAGATAAGCCCAGGCAGTTTTCGCTACCCCCAAACTAAGTACGCCCGCGCCTTTATAAAAGTAGGTACCAAGGAAGCATTGATATTTTGCTCGTGTCAGTGCGACATATAATAAGCGGATATCTTCAGCCAGCCGCTCTCGGTCCACCAAACTGACATTTGACTCTTGCTTGAGTAAGTCGAGGTTTAACTTGCCGCTCTGATCATAAAACCACGCCATATCAGCACCACGGCCTGTGAATACAAACGGTAGAAAGACATAGGGATACTCTAAGCCCTTACTTTTGTGAATCGTGACGATACGAATTAGCTGTTCATCACTTTCAAGACGTAGACGACTCTCATCATCAGCCAGTACCGACGCTGAAATATTCTGACGAAACCAACGCAGTAGCGCAAAGTGACCACGTGTGACTTGCGCCTGACTTTGTAATAACTCCGCTAGCTGATTAACATTACTAAGGCGTCTTTCCCAGTCCTGGAACTGTGAGGCATCCTGGTGCCAAGATGCATAGACACCCAAGCGACTCATAGCGTCACGTATCGCGGCTAAGACTCCATGGCGATTCCAACATTTATGCAAGTCATTAAACAGCTCAAGATAATACTCCAAAACACTATCGTTATTTCGAATATCCAAGAGGCGTTCGTCGTCGATGCAAAAGAATAATTCAGACAGACAGCTCATTAGCAGATACTCATCACCCGGCTCTGCTATCGCTGCAAGCAAGCGATAAATGGCCTGCGCTTCTTCACTATCGTAAATATTGCTCTTGCCTTCGTAGCTTGCACTTAAGCCATAGCGTGCAAGGCGTTGCTTAACTAGCTCGGCCTCTTTTCCTGAACGAACTAATACGGCAATGTCTGAGTAAGCGGCCTTTCCTTCAGTCAGCAATGCAAGAATTTGTTGGACGCAATGATCGGCAAGTATGGAGGTCATCGCTTTTATATCACGTCCTTCAGGTCTTACTTGAGTGATGCAAAACGCAGGCTGACCACGCAAGTGCTCGGGTGTACTCTTCGCCGCGTTTACAGCGTTAAAAGGGATGTCTTCTGCGATAAATGGATTCGATTCGCGCTGGAATACCTGATTTACTGCTGTGACCATCTCAGGCGAAGAACGCCAATTGGTATCCATTGTGAACTGGTGGCCACGCGGGTGTTTGTCAATATCCTGCTTAGCTCTGAGGTAGGTGGCGATATCCCCGCCTCGAAAAGCATAGATTGCTTGCTTAGGGTCACCAATAAGCACCATCGAGGCATCTTTGCGAGACTCAATGCTTGACGAGAAAATACTCGAAAAGATATGGTATTGCTCACGATCGGTATCTTGAAATTCATCAATCAACGCTACTGAAAAGCGCTCGCGCACCGTATTAATTAATATATTACGTGTATCTTCGTCAGACAAAGCATTCGCTACGTTCAATATCAGGTCATCAAAACTGACAGCTTGTTGCCGTTCTTTCTCTTCATTGAACCGTTTACTGATCTCCTGGAAGCTTTGCACCAAGAACACTTCGCGTGAGCCAACTGGAAGTTTTCTCAGGTGCGCTTCTACAAAATTGAAGTAGGCATGCTCTGGAGGCACTCCACCCTTCTTCACGTCTTGGCTTAAATACCCTGGAGTAAAGACTTCAAACAGATTCTTACGTTTACTGGCTTTAGGAAAGTCGAAACTTGTGAACTCGGCTTCGCACCATTCGCGAATCAAAGTGAGCCATTTATTCTTATGGTTCACGCCTTTTAGCATTGATTCAGCGACAAGTTTCTGTACTTCATCGATGCTATCTAAGGTTCGTGAGCGAAGTGTTTGATACCAATCAATTGTGGCATGGTAATGCTGCTCCCAGGCTGAAAGACCACCCTCAAGTACAGCTGGTGTGAATACATCTGGTCGTCTATTAATCAAAGGTTCAAGAGACGACATCAGTTCTGCAGGCGTCGCCCAGTTACTATAGACCTCTAGTAACAACTCTTGTGGTAGAGCAAAGACTTCCTGGCGCCAGTAATCCTCACAGACCCGCAGCAACAGAGGCTTGGTGTCTTCCATCAGGTTTTGCGTAAAAGCGACATTTAAATCTAATGCATGACGCGCCAGAAGCTGCTGACAGAAACCATGAATTGTATGGATTTCAGATTGGTCTATTTGACGTTCTGCGATTCTTAAACGAAGTTTATCTGCCTCAATATCCGATGATTGTTGGTACAAATAATTCAGCACCTCATCGTCACTAGGTTCACCATTTAATACCTGGGAAAGCTCCTGAATTCGTGCACGGACTCGATCACGAAGCTCTTGCGTTGCTGCCTCGGTAAAGGTCACTACCAGAATTTCATCTACCCCGAGCTTTTGTTCTAGCAAATAACGTAAGTAGAGATTGGCGACCGCATAGGTTTTCCCGGTTCCTGCGCTCGCTTCAATTAGTGACAATGAATCAAGCGGGAACTGACAGAGGTCTAGCGTTTTCATTTTAGAACCTCCCCTTGCAAGTCGGTGAAAATAAACTCTTCTTTATAGGCAGCAACTTGCTTAACAAGTCGCTGCGACTCTATATCAGGTAAAACTCGAACCTCGGCGTGATCAGTATAAAGGCAATAGCGCTGCCAATAAGGGTCATCCATTTCACCTTCACGCGCGTTGTAGCCCTGTTTGTTACCTTCAAATATTTTTCTCGCTTTTGACTCGCCTTCAAATATCCAACTAAAGGCAGTCTTCGGTAGGAATGGCAGTGCTTCTTGCCCTGTTAGCGTAAAGAGCTCTAGCAAACCCTCCATATAAGATTTTGCGTCAGCAGCACTCAATTCAGGAAAGATCGTTACTTGCTCTGCATTAATCAACCTTGACTCGGTTTTTAGCTCAAGTCCCGTCTCGTGACCCGGTGCAACTTGATGGTGAAATAGATAGTTGACCACAACATGTTTTACCCAGCTAGAAAAGAACAACGCTGGCGAACTCCGGCTCAAACTAAACTCGCAAACAGCGCTATCCAGTAGGACTAGTGAACCAACTATGCGCTTACCAGAAAGCTGGAAGTCGATAACCAAAGTTGACGCTTCTTTCGCTAAAGCTCGCTCAATATAGGTAGATAAATCGACAAGTTCATCCTTCGCTTGAGCAAAGTAAGTTTCATCTAAAGGTGCTTTTGGCAGCCTCCCTGATAAGCGCCACTGATCAAAACACGCTTGTGTAAGCGTGTCAGAATCGACTTCCTTATGCATGTCCTTGACGACAGTTCTTAAGATATCACCCTTTAGTGCATAGATATCCAAACGGTCCAATGCAAAGGCTTCACTTTCTTCCAGATCATCTGGCAGTTTGCTAACCTTCAAACCAAGTATTTTCTGATAGTAGTACTTAAGAGGTGAAGACAAGGCGCTAAGCAATTCTTCCAAAGACAGACTTTGGATCTGTATTTCTGTTTCATCGTCTTCGACGAGTTGATCACTTTGAGGCTCAGCAAACATATCGAACTGATGTAATGGAGGCGCGTCTATTTCCAGAACATTGGCATTTGTTTCATCCTCTTCTCTAGACTCAAGTTCCAAGCCTCTGGAAAGGTCTTCCTGCTTTGGCGAAAACAGTGTCATCCAGTCCATGTTGTAGCTTTTGTCTAGTATTTTTTCACTGTGCGATTCAGAAACTTTTTCACAATAATAGTCGGAGTGAAAAGCTTGCAGGCGGTGCTGCTTGGTCCACAACTCCACTACATCGGCATCTGCTTCGTTCTCTATTTTAAAATACGTGCGGCAATAATCCTGTAGCTCACTCACTAGTACAGAGGGGTAGCGAATAGAATTATCGCTAATATTGCGACCCGTATAGCTGATATACAGATAATTCCTGGCACTCAGCAAAGCCTCCAGAAACAGGTAGCGGTCATCATCACGTCGTGAGCGGTCGCCAACTCGCCCCGGAGACCGTGCCATTAAGTCAAAGCTTGGTTTGTTTTCAGGCCTTGGATACTTTCCTTCATTCAAACCCAATAAACACACTAATGAAAACGGTACGCTGCGCATTGGCATCAGAGTACAAAAATTAATACGGCCAGAAAGAAATCGTTGCGAAACCTGCTCTTCTTCCAACACTTGCTTCACTTGCTGGGCAACGATGGAAAATGGCAAAGCTTTTTCATAGCCAGTAACTCTAAACTCATCACTTAAGGCTTCTAGCGCCTTTGCCATTGCCTGAGTAACACTTTCGTGCAAGGTATCCTGATCAAGCCATAAACGCCAGACATCTGCTATCGTAGCCAAAGCATCAAGGGGATGTTTTTCACCCGCTTGCATTGAGAGCGTTTGCTCAACAACGTCAATAAAGCGAACAAACTTACCCACCAATACCTGCTGATCTGAGCCGAACACCTCTTCCGGTATCACTTGTTCACCCGCAAAACTGGCGACAGGAACAGGCCCGAGAATATAGGCGCTTAGCAGGCGTTTAAGCGCTGCGAGCCAGGTTGTCTCGCCACCTGCGTCTTCTATATTTAATATCTTGTTACGATGCGTCTCAGAAAGCCCCCAACGAACATTCAAGACCTTGACCCAGTGATGAATACTAAGCAGCTCATCTTCATCAATGGAAAATCGCTGCCTGATTGCGGGAAAGTCCAAGCAATCTAATAGCTCGGCAGCCGTCATCCGACTTGACTCGAGTATCAATAGATTGCCAATACATTCCAATAAGGGTTGATGCCGATTCAAAGCCTGATCGGCAATAACATAGGGCAGGCTATGCGTTTGCCCATGGCGATCATAAACAAGGCGTGAAAAAACTGCCTCAATATAGGCGGCATAGTCTTCTATATCGGGCACCATCACAATAATATCGCGAGCATTTAAGCCGGGGTTTGCATCAAGCGTATTTAATAAGTAGTCGTGGAGAGCCTCAACCTCTCTTAAGTGGTTATGGCAACTTGCGAAGCGTATCGACTTATCGTCAGGATTCACACAATGGTGCTGGTTCTGCAGGTTCAAGATATCTGACTGAATTAAATTCAGCGCTGAATTATCTTCATCACCAAGATCATCGTAAAGCTCGGTGGCTAGATCAGCGAAAATTTCTTCTTGCATCAATAGCGACATATAATCGCGACCAAGCTTTCCCCATGACGCGAGCAAGGTGTTATGCTCAATAAAGTTTTCCGCTACCGTTTCAGCACTGACGCCCCGCGCAAGCAATGACTGATTAAGCAGGAGCTGCTGATACTCACTCATCACATCACCCCAGTAGTAGCGACAAGGGTTATTCACCACAACGTGTATATCAATGTGTTCAGCTAAAGCTTTGATAACAGCCAGCATTCTAGGAGGCAAGGCTGACAGGCCAAATACGAAGATTCGTTCGGGTAACTGAAGTTCCGCCCCTTTAGGTAGCGCTCTAATACAGGACTCCAGCCTGGTCAGCAGACTGGAACGATGCTGTCGTTGCGCCAAGGGCAAGTCAGGATAAACGCTACACCACAAGTCAGCCTGCCAAGCTTCCAATTCGGTAAATTGAGGACTACTGTAGTCTTTGGAATCCAGGCCGCTAGCAAGGCTCTTTATCGGCTTGCCTTGCTCCCATGCTTGCAACCATTCTGGGCGGTAGTTTTGATAGCCATCAAAAACGTCGGCTATGACACTCGCCATATCAAACACTAAAGACTGGGATAGCGCTTCATCGCCAGCGTTACCCAGCGCAGGCTCAGCACTCCCCTCATCAGTGTTTGGTGATAAGCTCTTGGCATAACGCCGTAAGCGCTGATATTCGGGCTGGGCAAGCTTACTCGGCAATTGTTCAAAAAGCTGCCACCTTAAATTCTGTTTCTCAAAGCCCTGTACTTGCAGAGGCTTCGGTAATAAGGCTTCAGCCAATTTCCAAATAAAAGACGCTGGCATGCTACATTCAACCATCGCAGAGATACCCAATTCTTCAGATATTTGCTGCTGAAGCCAGGTGCCCATACCGAAACTTTGAATAATCACCTTTTCCTGATCAAAGATTTTTTTCAGTGGTTCTCGTCTCATTATTTCAGCAATGATGAAAGCGAGGTTTTCAGTGCGATTCGAAGGGTAAAATTTAAGCATTAAATAATCAGTCAGATTTGAGAGTTGCGTGCGAAGAGCTAGCGCTATTTCTTTATTATCGTTGATACGTTAACTGAAATCATCAGGACTTTCACCTGCTTTTCGCGCTTATTTCAACTACGAGTCATCAACTTAATCGGCAAACTTAATGTAAGCTCTCAAGACATGAGCGGAAGTCCTTATTCATTGATATTATTGGATTTTTTGCTAACAAATAAAGTCGACGCCTGCATTGTTTTTTTGTATCATGAGAGTGTTTTTTGAACAGAGTCACATTTAAACCGTGAACAAAAAGCATTGCTTGTTTTCAACATTACAAATGAATATATTTCTTGCTGCGATATAAAAGTATCCAAGAATAATAGTTTTTAAAACATACAAATATAACGTCACCTGGCATGTTTTATTCACCGAATTAAACAGAGTCCAGTTAGGGGCCAAAAGCTTGCACGGTTCTAAAGGAAAGAAAAAACAAATCGGAACATGGTCCAAACTCGTGGCACTGTGCACCAAGTCCATGGGCGGATACTATCGCGCCAATGGCACTGTTGTTCGTGACCTGGCCAGCGATAAGGCGAGTGATGAAGCAGACGAGCCGATCTATGTTGAAACCGATGTTGCTTTTGCCAGCCTCAATGAGCGCACTCATGCTCGAATCAGGCACCAGGAAACCCTAAGACAAGCAAATATTGAAGCAATATTAGCAATTGCTTCCGGTCTACTAGGACAAAAAGTTACGGCTAAATCCGTAGATTCAGATTGGGCAAATATATTCTTTGACTACGCCCAGAATGTTAGTAGCAGCCCAATGCAAAGCCTCTGGGCCAGAGCTCTACTTTGTGAGCTAAAACGACCTCATTCAATCTCCAAGCGTAGCCTGAACTTTCTATACCATTGTGACGCTTGGGAAATTACTGCCTTTAAGAAGGTTTCCAACTATGCCTTTATCGGCCATAACGGTCACCCTTTTGTGTTTCGCGCCAACAACAGCTTAACGAAGGAAGATGATATATTTTCCGAGCTGCGCCTACTATCACACTGCGTCAATGCAGGTATGATTGCAAGAGACCCTAGTGAGCTACTAGTTGGCTACGAGTTTTATTACCGTAAAACGCGACATAGTGTTAGCCACGACTTTACCGCTCCCGGCCAAGGCGTCGGTTTCTATACCCAGGCATTCACCAAAACAGGTAGCGACTTACTCAAAATAATCGGTGGCTTAGACTCAATCCCAAGCAGTAACTTACAAAGAAGAGTCGTCTGGGAATACTTATCTGACTTTATCGATATTGAAGCGGCAACAGCTAATAGCAACAAAAGCAGCACCCTTAAAGAATCTATCGCCGGTTAAATCGCACGCTCCAAAATTATCAAAGAGTTAGTGAAGTACTTAAACTAAGCCCGAAACAAAAAAACCGACAATCAATGTCGGTTTTTTTATGGGTGAGAAAAGGAGCTTAACCCTGATCGCGCCCCTTACCTGCAGCGATACGTAAACGTAGAGCATTCAATTTAATGAAACCTTCAGCATCTTTCTGATCATATGAACCACCGTCATCTTCAAATGTAGCGATACTCTCATCAAACAAGGTTTCTTCAGATTTACGACCGACAACCACAACGTTACCCTTATAAAGCTTAACGCGAACAACACCGTTTACATAATGCTGTGTTTCATCTATCAAGGCTTGAAGCGCTTTACGCTCAGGGGACCACCAGTAACCGTTATAAACCAACTCCGCATACTTAGACATAATACTGTCTTTCAAATGCGCAGACTCTTTATCGAGAGTCAAAGATTCAATCGCACGGTGAGCCTTAAGCATAATCGTGCCCCCTGGCGTTTCATAGCAGCCTCGAGACTTCATACCTACATAGCGGTTTTCAACGATATCCAAACGGCCGACACCATTATCACCACCGACCTTATTCAAGGTCTCAAGCACGGTTGCCGGGCTCATCGCTTCACCATTGATCGCGGTGATATCGCCTTTCTCATATGTCAGTTCGATATAAGTCGGTGTATCTGGAGCGTTCTCAGGAGAAACAGACCAACGCCACATTTCTTCTTCAGGCTCATTCCAAGGATCTTCTAGCATATCGCCTTCATAAGAAATATGTAGCAAGTTTGCATCCATAGAATAAGGAGACTTACCTTTCTTCTTTTCAACTTCGATACCGTGTGTATCACAATAGGCTAACAAGCTTTCACGAGAGTTGAGATCCCATTCTCTCCAAGGTGCAATGACCTGAACACCCGGCTTAAGTGCATAGGCACCTAACTCAAAACGAATCTGGTCATTACCTTTACCGGTCGCACCGTGAGAGATAGCACAAGCACCTGTTTCATTAGCAATTTCGACCATTCGCTTGGCAATTAAAGGACGAGCAATAGACGTACCTAACAGGTACTCGCCTTCATAAATAGTATTTGCTCTGAACATCGGGAAAACATAGTCACGAACAAATTCTTCGCGCACGTCTTCAATATAGATTTCTTTAACACCCAATGCTTCTGCTTTGGAACGTGCAGGTTCAACTTCTTCACCTTGACCAAGGTCAGCTGTGTAGGTAACAACTTCACAGTTGTATGTTTCCTGTAACCATTTAACGATTACAGAGGTGTCTAGACCACCAGAATAAGCCAAGACAACTTTGTTAATTTCTGACATAGAAAGGCTCCAACTATCGAAGATGCAGACAAAACAAGCTGTCACTCTTCAGCCACAAACAGCTAAACGAGTGAAATCCTGTTCCGCTTAATAATATTCATTACGAAAAGGCGGCTATTCTACTTGCTGTTGGGCCACAAATACAAATATTGCCGAGATATTTACTGTATTACGCTTAATCTAGATCGCGAACCAGCCGAACGGTGCTACGTCTATTCAGTTTCTTATTCTTTTTGGTGTTATTTTTAGCCACCGGATAACGCTCACCATGGTAACGTGTACGGATAATATCGGCTTCCAGACCATTATTGATTAAGTAATCCCTAACGGCTTGCGCGCGTGCTTTAGATAAGCGCCGGTTATAAATTCTACGGCCAGTACTGTCTGTGTGACCATCAACATAAATAGCTGTCACACTCGAGTCATTTAAGACATAGAGAACCACCAAATCCAGTGACTTTATATCACGCTCGGTTAGATCTGACTTATCAGATTCAAAATGCACACGCGTTTTCTCGACCTGCCTAAAATTAACCGGCAACAAACCTGCTATACAATCAAGATAGCCATTATAGATTGACTTGAAATTAACACTATTAATTCTAACCCTGATTGAATCATCGCTGTACCAAGCTTTCCGGGTAAAAGTTGGCGTCATGCCTTCTAATAGGCCCTGCATCATATTAGTCGCTTTAGCTCTAGGCACACTTAAAGGCTGATCACTATCTACAACGTCGACATAACCCAGATCCTGAATTACCTTGCCCGGCTTCCAAGATGAAGCCTCAACCACTAACGCCGCTTTACCCGGTTTCATAGGGTTATTATTAGTCATCGTATAGAAGCGCAGGTTCTCTCCTGCTTCATGATAGAAGACACCCTTACCATAATAAGGAATATCATGAACCAGACTGCATTCGAATATAGAGGAAGACAGGTACCACTGACTCTGATCCAGCTCTGCGCTATAGGTTTTGGCATGGGCAAGGCTTGATAAGCAAGCTAACACGACTCCTAACATTAAGCCTCTTACAAAAGTACTACCGCGCTTCAAATCGGACACCTCACAAATTCTCTTACCATAATAAATCGGATCAGCTCTTTTTGTAGCAAGCCCCTAATAAGGTATTTTCCAAGTCACATAAAAACTGAAAACAAAACCTGGCAATTCTTTGCCCTATCATAACCTTGCTCTGATATACTGTCGCTACAACTTGGCCGACTTAGCCACGCAACGGAACAAATAAGGACAAACCGTGCCAAACCAATCTGAAAAATGCAATTCTCACGCCATATCCAATCGCTTTCGGGGCTTTCTTCCAGTCGTGATTGATGTTGAGACCGCTGGCTTTAACGCAAAAACCGACGCTCTACTAGAAATAGCCGCTGTTATTATCAGCATGAAGACCGATGGCGATCTCTACCTAAAAGAAACTGTACATTGCAATGTAGAGCCTTTTAGAGGAGCAAATCTTGAGGCTTCTGCGCTAGAATTTACCGGAATTGATCCGCACAGCCCTTTTCGTAATGCTCAACCCGAAAAGCTAGCCCTAGATAAAATATTCACACCTATTCGAAAAGCAGTGAAGGAAACTGGCTGTACACGAGCTGTACTTGTGGGTCATAACGCAACCTTTGACCACAACTTTGTCTTTGCCGCAGCAGAAAGAGCCAATATTAAGCGCAACCCTTTTCACCCCTTTTCGACATTTGATACAGCAACGCTGTCGGGTTTGGCATATGGCCAAACCGTTCTCGCAAAAGCCTGTGGAGCGGCAGGAATTGAATTTGATGGGAAAGCCGCTCATACCGCAAAGTATGATACGGAGAAGACAGCAGAACTATTCTGCAAGATAGTCAATAAGTGGCAACACCTCGGCGGCTGGCCCCTGTCCTCTTAAGCACTTTCTACTAAGATAAGCCAGACAGCAGCTGCGCGCTTCAGATATCGCCACCTAGGGTTTGTTCGTCTGGCTTTGTTTCCTGGGCCATACCAAACTAAACTTCGCTCCACCCATATCACTTCTGCCCAAGAAGGCTTGCCCCCCATGCCAATAAAGAATACGGCGTACAATTGACAAGCCTAGGCCATAACCCCCTGAAGCACGTGTGCGACTATCGTCCAAACGCGCAAACGGCGTAAAGACAGACTCCCAATCTTCCTCTGGAATACCAGGGCCATCGTCTTCAACATCTACACGACATGTCTCTGCATCAAAAGAGCAAACAACTTTTACCCTTCCTTGAGCATAGCGTGTCGCATTACCAACAAGGTTTTGAATCGAACGATGTATATAACGTGTTTCAACCTCTGACATTTTCCATACATCAGAGCCCTCTTTAAACTCAGAGAAAATACTCATATCTGGCTTAACAAGGCCTTGCTCGGAAACAACTTGATCAACAATTGCGCTAATATCAGCTTCCTGAAATGCCAAGATTGGCCCGCCCTGCTCAAGTCGAGCATAGGTCAATATCTCATCAATTAATTCGTCAAGCTCCTGAATATCGCCATCGATCCCCTTTACTTGCTTTTGCAATGCTTCCTCGGAGGGACAGTCTTCAATCATTTGTACACCAAAGCGTATTCTAGCAACAGGGGTTCTAAGCTCATGCGATACAGCATGGATCATTTCTTTCTGCACATACATCAGGCGCTGTATATGGTCGGCCATACTATTGAAAGCACCACCTAAGCGACTGATCGCATCTTCACTTCCCGCCCCGGATACACGAGCATCTAGCTCACCTCGCGAAATACGACTTGCCGCTGTTTCAATAGAGCGTAAACGGCGACTGAACCCCTCTACCAGGTAATAAACAAAGAGCATAAGCACTGCAACACACAGGGAAACCAGTGCAACGAACAAAATAAATGAAAAACCGGAGAACACTTCACCATACTCTAGACGAAGCAGTTCTCCGCTCTTCAAGCGCACATAACTAAATAAACCATCTTCATCAAGACCGTCATGAAAACCCTGTTTGGCAATATCATTTAATACTAACTGAGAACTTACCGAACTCGTCTCTTCCAATTTAGCAATCGAGACATTAAGCAGTGATTCAATGCTTTCAAGCTTGCTCAACTCCGTCGCATCAACCAGTAATTCGCTTACAAGAAGACGAAAAAGTGCTGAAAACTGCTTATCGCGCAAAGACTCAAAAACTAACAACTGCTCGCTAGAATTTTGCTGCTGGATAATCGCTCTAAGGTAGTCACCTTCCAGGGACACAAGCAGTCGTCCATACATCAAACGCTCTTGCTCTACCGCACTTAGACCTAATGATTCATAATCAGATAGGTAAGTATGTTCAGGCAGCTTTGAATGATCTTCACTGATTACACGGGATAGTTCGGTCATAGGAGTAACCAGCAAATCATGCCAGTAGTGCTCTTCCCTAACCTGATTAGAGACTTTAACCAGACCAAGACTAAAAAGGCCTAGCACAGTGATCACTGAAACTAGGCCAATAAAAATACGAATTAGAATTTTCTTCAAAACCAAAACTCTTTAAATAATTTGGCAAGCCGAGCTTGAGAGACTTATAAACTAAGCCTCTTTTACAAACAAATAGCCCTTGCTTCGAACTGTCTTGATCCTTCGTGGGTGAACCGGATCATCACCTATTTTCGGACGAATTCTAGAGACTCGAACATCAATCGAACGATCTTGACCATCATATTCGATACCGCGCAAGTTAGTAAAGATTTCTTCACGGCTCAGCACGTTACCTGCATTACTGGATAATAACCAAAGTAAGTCAAACTCTGCACTGGTTAAATCGATACTTTCATCGTCCAACCATGCCTCTCGCATTGAGCTATCAACAACCAGGTTGTTAAATACCAAGCGGGTCGCATCAGCTGCCTGACCTGACTCTGCACCAGCATCTGATGATTGGTCAACATGCTCATTAATCCGACGAAGTAAGGCGCGAATTCTTGCTAGCAGAACCCTAGGACGAACAGGCTTAGACATATAATCATCGGCCCCCATTTCCAAACCTAGTACCTGATCTAGATCGTCAGTTCGCGCAGTCAACATAAGAATCGGTCCATTATAATTAGGACGCACCTTACGACATATTGACAAGCCATCCTCACCTGGAAGCATCAGATCCAACACTACCAGATCAGGCTTTTCATTGACGATACGATCAACTGCATGAGAGCCATTACCTTCAACCGAAACGACAAGCCCATTACTCTCCAAGTATTCCTTGGTGAGATCAGCTAAACGCTCATCGTCTTCAACTATTAAAATTCGCCAAGCGTCGTTTTGTTGTTCAACTTCCATCTGTATTTTCTTATCTTAGTTCGTGATTTGGGATTGCATGGAGACCCGAAAGGTACTGATATTCCATACATTTTTCCGTTATGTAACAGTAAGTATATATGCAGCTTCAAAAAACACATGAAAAATTGCATATTTTTTATTCTAGCTAAATTTTACGCAGCTTCGACCACTTCGATTATCTCAATCTCAAAATTGAGAACCAAGCCTGCTAAAGGGTGGTTTGCATCAACCAGGACGAAGTCTTTTTCTACTTTAACAACCTGAACAACCTGCGCATCAGAGCCGGTATTGGTCTGGAACTTCATACCTTCTACAACATGCTCTACTCCTTCAAAAGCTGACATAGGTACTTTTGACACAAACTCCGGGTTATGCGCACCATAAGCCATTTCTGGCGGCACCTGCACTTCCAAGCGATCACCCGCTTGCCTCCCCTTTACAGCTTCTTGAAGCCCTCGAATCACGGAAGCACCACCAATCTCAATTACCATTGGTTCGCCACCTTCTGAAGTATCGACTACTTGCCCATCATCATTCTTCAACCAATAGTTAACTTTATATACTTGCCTTTCTGCCATTATTTATCACTCTTGTTAATCAGACCGGCTTGCCAACCAATCTACAGCTATGCGCCAGGTATTTTGCGGCGCTTTGTTACCAGCAAAGACGCCCGCATGCCCACCCGGAACAACACAAAACTCTTTATCTTCTGAAGAGACTATATCCAAAACCTTGTGCGCAGCACTTACACTCACCAAATTATCAGACTCGCCTGCAAATGCCAGAATCGAGCATCTAATTTGATTAAACTCGGCCATCACCTTTCCAATACGCATTTTTCCTTTAGCCATGGTGTTATTGATCATCATATGAACCGCCATTTCCCGAATGGTACGCCCTGGATAATCTACCATGTCGTCAAACCACTTGCTCATAGTCAGACTTTCTTCCAAATACTCCCTATCCCATAAATTCAAAAACTTCTCATACGTATTAATCACTGAGCCCATTGGGTTAGTTAATTTAAACACTAGCGATGAAGTCCATCCAGGCACATGAAAATAGCGTGTCGGTAAATCAAGTAAGGAAAAATTAAGCACGTTGGAAACCAGGTGCGCTGGCTTATATATTGCCGACAAAACCTTACCTGCTGCGCCGCTCTGATGCATATCGATCGGACTCGCGACTGTCACCAGGTTTTTGACTGATTCATCACCTGAAACCGCCAGATACATAAGAGAAAGCAAGCCACCCATGCAGTATGCAAAGATTGACACCTCCTCCTCATCAGAATGCGTAATGACAGCATCCATGATCATTGGCATCCACTCTAGCACATAGCTTTCCAGCGACAGGTTTTTATGATCTGCGGTTACATCTCCCCAATCAACCAAGTAAACATCATAACCATTCGCTAAAAAATAACGAACAACACTTCTATGCGGCATCAAATCAAATATCATTGATGTTGCGGCTAAAGGCGGCACCAAGATAACGGGCGTTTTGTGTCGCTTTTTCTCTACCTTGATTTTCTCACCCGCGATCTCAATCTCATCATCCTCTAA
The DNA here is from genome assembly GCF_001634935.1 of Oleiphilus sp. HI0043. Lineage (NCBI taxonomy): Bacteria > Pseudomonadati > Pseudomonadota > Gammaproteobacteria > Oceanospirillales > Oleiphilaceae > Oleiphilus > Oleiphilus sp. HI0043. Next base: position 126,185 of record NZ_LWEY01001256.1, read on the forward strand.
TGGGTGATAATGACGAACTGACATGATGCCATCTTGAAAGATTTCATCGAATGAACTCAAGTTTGAGATATTAAAGTTCTCCGAAAAAGCAAACTGCTCCACACCATTAAGAACAGATAAAAAAACTTTATCTAGCAATCTTAGCTTTTTCTCAACCATCTATAGCTACAACCCTGTTAACAATAAAAAGATATCTCACAGTTATTATCTTAGCCCCACAAATAAAAAAACCCCAGCACAAGCCGGGGTTTCTATAGTAGTACTACTGGCTTCCTAGCCTAAGAACTTGATCATAACGCCCGCAGCAACTGCAGAACCGATAACACCTGCTACGTTTGGCCCCATCGCATGCATCAACAAGAAATTCTGAGGATTATTATCCAGACCAACCTTATTCGATACACGAGCAGCCATTGGAACAGCTGATACACCAGCAGATCCAATCAGAGGGTTAACTTTGTTAGTACTAAATACGTTCATCAACTTAGCCATGATTACACCAGTACCGGTACCTACTGCAAATGCAGCCATACCCAAGAACAAAATACCCAGCGTTTGAAAATCAAGGAATTTGTCTGCACTTAATTTAGAACCAACAGAAAGGCCTAAGAAAATAGTTACGATGTTAATCAAAGCATTCTGGGCTGTATCAGAAAGACGGTCCACAACGCCCGACTCTTTCATCAAGTTACCAAGACAGAACATACCCAAAAGAGGCGCAGCATCAGGAAGACAAAGTGCAACCAGAATCAATACAATAATCGGGAAAAGAATTTTTTCCAATTGATTAACTGTACGAAGCTGAACCATCTCAATCTTACGCTCTTCAGGAGTAGTCAAAGCATTCATAATAGGAGGCTGAATAACAGGAACAAGCGCCATATACGAATAAGCTGCGACAGCAATCGCGCCCAATAGGTGCGGTGCTAGTACACTTGATACGAAGATAGAAGTAGGTCCATCTGCACCACCGATAATACCGATCGTAGCAGCTTCTTCAATCGTAAATGAAACACCACCAATTTGCATACTTGTGAGGAAAGCAGCACCTAGAACGGTACCGAAAATACCAAACTGCGCAGCAGCACCTAGCAAAATAGTTTTAGGGTTAGCCAGCATTGGACCAAAGTCCGTCATTGCACCAACACCCATAAAGATAAGCAAAGGACCAACCATTGAGCCAATTACTACGTTATAGAAGTTTGTCAACATGCCATTAGCGTAACCCGCATCACTAGCAACGTTATGAGCTGCAGCGGCAGTAGCACTATCTGCCATTTTATAAGCGTCTTTAAACGCATATAAGGTCTCTTGCGTCATTTCCTGACCGGCTTCAAAAGGAACTTTCAAAACCTCTGCCAAAGCCATCATTACTTCAGGCTTGTGAAAATGTATCGCATTTTCAGCGGCCGATAAAGCAAGTCCAGCCTCTGGAATATTAGCCAATATCCCGCCCATACCAATAGGCAATAGCAACAAAGGCTCAAAGCCTTTTTTAATAGCCATATATAGAAGACCGAGACAAATAACGATCATCGAGAACTGGCCGATAGAGATATTATAAAGACCACTACCGGTCCATAAATTAAGTATATTTTCCATTGTCAGACTACCCTTATAAGGTCATCAAAGTATCGCCAACGGCAACTGAGTCGCCAACAGAGACACTAATCGTTCCAACAGTACCCGCTCGTGGTGCACGTACTTCTGTTTCCATCTTCATTGCTTCAAGAATCAACAGCAAGTCACCCTCTTGAACAACTTGACCAGGCGTTGCAACAACCTTAAAGATGTTACCTGCTAACGGAGCTGGAACCGGATCACCACCACCCGCAGGAGCAGCCGCTGCTGGCGCACCACCAGAAGCCTGTAAAGGAGCACCACCAGTAACTGGAACCATACCTGTGATATCACCGCCTTCCTCAACTTCAACAACGTAAGACTGACCGCTAACGTTAATGGTATAAACTTCCTTACCACCCTTAGCTGCCGCTTTTACGTCATCTTCACTTGGAACCGGCTCAAATGCATCTGCATTGTCACGATTCTCTAGGAACTTAAGACCAATCTGAGGGAACAGAGCATAAGTCAGAACATCATCGACCGTCTCATCAGCAAGCTTGATACCTTTTTCGCCAGCAAGTTTCTTAACTTCCTCAGTCAACTTGTCCATTTCTGGCTCAAGCAAGTCTCCTGGTCGGCAAGTAATTGCTTCACCACCATCTAAAACGCGATCCTGTAGCTCTTTATTATAAGGAGCTGGAGCCGCACCGTATTCACCTTTAAGAATACCCGCAGTCTCTTTAGAGATTGATTTATAGCGCTCGCCAGTCAATACGTTCAGAACCGCTTGGGTTCCAACAATCTGAGAAGTAGGTGTTACAAGAGGAATATGACCAAGATCTTCACGAACACGTGGAATTTCTTCTAGCACTGCATCAAATTTGTCTGCAGCACCCTGCTCTTTCAACTGGTTTTCCATGTTGGTCAACATGCCACCAGGAACCTGGGCAATCAGAATTCGCGAATCAGTACCACGCAATGAACCTTCGAACTTAGCGTACTTCTTACGAACCTTACGGAAGTAAGCAGCAATCTCTTCAAGAAGCTTCATGTCCAAGCCAGTATCACGACCAGTACCTGCCAATGCCGCAACCACACTTTCAGTCGCAGTATGGCCGTATGTCATTGCCATTGAAGAAATAGCCGTGTCAACACGGTCAATACCTGCTTCAACCGCTTTAAGAATTGTCATATCTGACAAGCCAGAAGTCGCGTGTGCATGTAATTGAACTTCTAGATCAGTCTGAGCTTTCAAACGCCCAACCAACTCAGAAGCAGCATAAGGCGTTAATGTACCGGCCATATCTTTAATAGCGATAGAATCTGCACCCAAGTCTTCAATCTGCTTCGCTAAGCTAACCCAGCTTTCCAAAGTATGTACAGGACTTGTTGTATAGGAAAGCGTTGCCTGAGCATGACCGCCGTTTGCTTTAACAGCTTTAAGCGCACGATCCAGGTTGCGAGGGTCGTTCATCGCGTCAAAAACACGGAATACCTCAACACCATTTTTTACAGCACGCTCTACGAACTTATCAACAACGTCATCAGCATAATGTCTATAACCTAACAGATTTTGACCTCGCAACAACATTTGCTGCGGAGTATTAGGCATGACTTTCTTCAATTCTCTGATACGATCCCATGGATCTTCACCAATAAATCGAATACAGGAGTCAAATGTAGCGCCACCCCAAGATTCAAGTGACCAATAGCCTACCTGATCTAGCTTTTCAGCAATTGGCAGCATATCGTCAATTCGCATACGCGTTGCTAATAAAGATTGATGTGCATCACGAAGTACGACATCAGTGATTCCGAGTTTTTTGTTCGAATCCGTCATTTTCTATCAAGCCTTCTGTTAAAGGTTCAAATTTTATTCACGCTCACTTCTTGTGGTCTGAGCGATATTTGTCTACTGCAGCAGAGAGTACTGCTAACAGTTGCGCATCATTAGATGCTTGAGTTACTGGCGATGCAGCTGGAGCTTTAGGCTCAGGTGCTGGCGCATATTTCAAAATCATTTTTGACATGAACGATGTAGCAAAAACTAAGATCGTCAAAAATACAAAAACGAATCCCATACCCACCAACATCAAGTTTATTGCTTCAGACATTAAATCAGTCATATTCTGACTACCTAATCAATTTGTTGTTGATAACAAGGAAATTATCCTAAAAACCACCCAAATGTAACACATGTTACTAGGCGAGCGTAATGTACCTTTTCTAGCGTTTGTAGGCAATACGATTTAATACAATTTTTAACTGTATAGTAGGGATATTAAATTAACAGAAGCGTTAAATAAGATAGGTTTAAAGGAGAAATAATATGGCACGGCTGGCAGGATTCGAACCTGCGACCAACTGGTTCGAAGCCAGTTACTCTATCCAGCTGAGCTACAGCCGCATTAGATGCTGATCAAGAATGTTTTAAAGTGGCGCGGCTGGGAGGATTCGAACCTCCGACCGCCTGGTTCGTAGCCAGGTACTCTATCCAGCTGAGCTACAGCCGCTAAACTTTAAAACTGCCATCCTAATTTAAATGGCGGAGAGAGAGGGATTCGAACCCTCGATGAGTGTTACCCCATACGCCCTTAGCAGGGGCGCGCCTTCAGCCTCTCGGCCATCTCTCCTCAAGACGCGGCGTATATTAACACATTTATTTTAAATGCCAACACCGCATTGAATTATTTTTTAAAAAACATCAACTTGTGTATTTTTTAACCACAAATTAGTCGTCAGACTGCTGCGCTTCAGACTTTTCTTTCTGTATACGCTGATAGATCTCTTCACGATGAACAGAGACATCTCTAGGCGCGTTCACACCAATACGCACTTGATTACCCTTTACACCTAATACGGTAACAGTAACGTCATCACCAACCATTAAAGTCTCACCTACTCGACGAGTCAATATAAGCATTCTTAGCTCCTTTTATTATGCAATATTCATCCAAAAAAGCTTCTTACTGCCACCTCAAAAGAGATAACAACGAGCACTTAAAGAGTATTATCGAAATTTCTCAAAAAGATAGTTTTAAGTGGATTAATCTTGCACATTTTCTATTTAGTTATAAATTGTGAAAATACTGTTCGCCTTGAATTAATGTTCCTGCGCCAGATCAAAAGCACCATGAAGCGTCCTTACGGCCAACTCTAGATACTTCTCATCGATCACAACAGAAATCTTAATCTCCGAAGTCGAAATCATCTGAATATTTATACCTTCATCAGACAAAGCTTCAAACATCTTGGTAGCTACCCCTGCATGAGACCGCATCCCTACACCGACGATAGATACTTTTGCAATATCGTTATCACCTGCAGTCCTCTCAGCACCAAGCTTCTCACATACTTCTTCTAATACCGCTTTCGCCTTTTTATAGTCATTTCTATGAACCGTAAAGGTAAAGTCAGTTTTTTTATCCAAGCCAACATTCTGTACAATCATGTCAACTTCAATATTCTTGTCACTAATAGGGCGCAATATCTTCGAGGCAACGCCTGGAATATCCGGCACACCTACCAAGGTCAATTTTGCCTCATCACGATTAAAGGCAATCCCCGAAACGGCAGCCTGCTCCATATTTTCCTCACTATCAATCGTAATCAAGGTACCTGGCCCATCCTCAAACGAAGATAGCACTCTTAAAGGCACACTATATTTCCCGGCAAATTCAACCGCCCTAATCTGCAAAACCTTAGAGCCCAAACTCGCCATTTCTATCATTTCTTCAAATGTCACTTTTTCCATACGGCGCGCACTATCAACAACCCTTGGGTCCGTTGTATACACTCCGTCGACATCTGTATAAATCTGACATTCATCCGCTTTGAGCGCAGCCGCTAGAGCAACAGCAGTGGTATCTGACCCGCCACGACCAAGCGTCGTAATATTATGATCCTCATCAACTCCCTGAAAACCAGCAACAACCACAACTTTACCCGCAGACAAGGCCTCGCGCATTCGCGACTCATCAATATCCTGTATTCTTGCCTTCATATGAGACTGATCAGTCAAAATACGAACCTGACCACCTGTCATAGACATTGCATCACAATCAATCTGCTGCAAAGCCATACTCAACAAAGCAATCGTCACCTGCTCACCGGTCGACACCAGCACATCCATTTCACGAGGTACAGGATCCTTAGATATTGCATCGGCCAATGATATTAACCTATTAGTCTCTCCACTCATTGCAGAGACAACCACTACAACATCATCACCTGAATCTCGAAACTTTTTTACTTTCTCTGCCACAGCTTGGATACGCTCAGTCGTACCGACTGAAGTACCGCCATATTTTTGAACAATCAGGGCCATTGACCTATTTAAAACCTCTTAATTGTAGACTTAGAACCTAACACTAAATAAGCAACTACTGCTGGGACTCAACCCATCCAGCTACCGACGCCAAGGTTTCTTCTAGAGCAGTAACATCTGTACCACCGCCCTTCGCAAAATCAGGCCGGCCACCACCTTTACCACCAACACCTGCCGCAACGACTTTCATCAAATCTCCAGCTTTGTACTGCTTGGAAATTGATTTCGTCACACCAGCAACCAAGGCAATTTTATCTCCGTCTACAGAAGCCAATAAAACCACCGCATTCTCAAACTGGTTCTTAAGCTTGTCTACAGCGTCTTCCAGACCTTTACGATCTACACCCGATAACTGAGCCGCAACTACTTTAACCCCAGCAACGTCCACTGCCTTGTCAGCCAATTGAGAACCTGCGTCAGCTGCAGCTTTCTGCTTAAATACCTCTAACTCTTTCTCAAGCGCACGACACTTTTCTACCCACTGATTTGCTTTTTCAAGAACATCTTCTCTACCCGCCTTGAAAACACTTGCGACATTTTTCAACTGCGCTTGCGACTCTCGATTCCAAGCTTCAGCCTCTGCACCAGATAAAGCCTCTATACGGCGAACACCTGAGGAAATTCCACCTTCAGACACTATCACTAGCGAGCCAATATCACCCGTACGCTGGGCATGTGTTCCACCGCATAACTCCACAGAAAAGTTATCATCCCCCATCGAGAGAACTCGAACATTCTCACCATACTTCTCTCCAAACAGCGCCATAGCGCCCATTTGTTTGGCCGTTTTTATATCTGTTAAAGTCGTTGTTACTAAAGAGTTCTCTCGAATTCTCGCGTTGACCATAGACTCTATTTCTAACAACTGCTCAGGCGTAACAGCTTCATAATGCGCAAAATCAAAACGCAGACGCTCACCATTACACAAAGAACCTTTCTGAACGACGTGCTCTCCTAGAATCTGCCTAAGCGCTGCATGCAACAAGTGAGTTGCCGAGTGATTTAGAGCGGTCGCATCACGCTGAACACTATCAATGGATGCCTTAACAGAAACACCTGATGACAACTCACCACTTTCAATCTGGCAAATATGTAAAAAATGATTTTCTTGTTTCTGGGTATCTTTTACCAGTGCTTTACCACCATCCCACTCGAGGACACCAGTATCGCCAGCCTGACCACCCGACTCTGCATAGAAAGGTGTCGACGCCAATACCACGATACACTGCTCGCCAGCTCCAGCCTTGGCATTCTCACCATCAACCGTAACCGACAGTACCTCTGACTCATGATCAAAACTTTCATAGCCAACAAACTCGGTACTCCCCGAAATATCCAAAGAGTCGTTGTAATCAACACCAAATTTGCTCGACGCGCGCGCTCTTTCTCGCTGCGTTTCCATTGCAGCTTCATAACCCTCGTGATCTAGCGTTAACCCTCGCTCACGAGCGATATCATTAGTCAAATCAACCGGGAAGCCGTAAGTATCATATAAAGTAAAGACCGTCGCACCAGAAATAACGGTACTATCCAGAGACGCAATATCTGACTCCAGAACCTTCATTCCCTTATCAAGCGTTTTGGAGAACTGCTCTTCTTCCTGAAGCAAGATTTGCTCTACTTGCTTCCGGGAAACCTTGAGCTCAGGGTAAGCTTCACCCATCGCGTCAATCAAAACCTCGACAAGGCGATAGAAAAACGGCTCAGAAGCACCAAGTTTATTTCCATGCCGAATAGCGCGGCGAATAATTCTGCGAAGTGTATAACCACGCCCCTCATTCGAAGGCATTACACCATCAGAAATCAAGAAGGCACTGGCACGAATATGATCAGCAATAACCCGCAGAGATTTTTCTTCAATAGAAACGCCACCCAATATTTTGGATGCGCCATTTAGAATGGTCTGAAAAAGATCAATTTCGTAGTTTGTATGCACATCCTGCATCACGGCAGCAATACGCTCCAAACCCATACCGGTATCTACAGAAGGCTTTGGTAGGTCATGCATCACTCCGTCAGCAGTACGATTAAACTGCATGAAAACGAGGTTCCAAATTTCAATATAACGATCACCGTCGTCATTTGGACCACCAGGAGGATCACCAGCAATATCCTCACCATGATCATAAAAAATTTCGGTACACGGCCCACAAGGCCCGGTATCTCCCATAGACCAAAAGTTATCTTTCTCTCCTAGCCTTGAAAAACGTGACTGGTCGATACCGATTTCATTAAACCAGATATCTTCAGCTTCTTTATCATCTTTATAGACAGTCACCCACAGTTTTTCTTGCGGTATATTTAACTCTTCAGTTAAAAATTGCCATGCAAACCGAATTGCATCCTGTTTAAAATAGTCGCCAAAACTGAAGTTACCTAGCATTTCAAAAAAGGTGTGATGGCGAGCTGTATAACCTACGTTTTCAAGATCGTTATGTTTACCGCCAGCACGGACGCATTTTTGCGAGGTGGTCGCTCGATTATAAGCTCGTGACTCTTTTCCCAAAAACGTATCTTTAAACTGATTCATTCCCGCATTTGTAAACAACAAGGTCGGATCATCTGCCGGAACCAAAGAACTACTATCGACAATCTCGTGTTTATTACGATTAAAAAAGCTCAAAAATGCGTGACGGATCTCTGCCGTTTTCATAACAAAACTCACCTGTTATTGTACTTTCCTGAAAAATCAGTTTTTTTAAACCAAAAGAGCGCGATACTCTATCACAAACATCCCCACCCAAACACTGGATTCCTCGCGCTATTTACAACTTTTTTACATAGTCGCTACCGGAAGCAAAAAGCGCCCGACAAAAAACTCGGTTAAGCCGAAGGAAGCACCCTAAAGTTAGCTGGTTAACGAAAAGCTATAGAAAAGGAAAGAAAAAAGAAGGGACCTTAAATAACTAAAATCTTAGGTAATATCTGGAAAATCGTGTGCAAACTTGCCTATCCACTCTTCAGCAGCATGTTCACCATCTATCGTGCGGCCTTCAACCTCTTGAACCCACATTCGATAATGTTCGATATGGCAAACTTGCTCTACCATACGCGCAGTAAAGGCATCCTCTCTACTCGTAAACTCTATGCCCGCTTCAAAACGATCCGGGCGTGACAAACACCAAATAACCTTAGCCTGAGCTTCAAATGGAGGATCGACAATCGGAATCTTAATATTTACTACTGACCCGACTTTTAAACGCTGTTTCGAACTAAAACTCAAACCACCCAAGCTAACGTCTTGGGCTACTGACTTTTCAAGAGCAACATGGCCACCTTCAGCACCAAGCGATTCCGCACCATTTTCAGGTGAGAGTTCATCAACTGCCGTAAACTCTATTGGTACGTCTGCCGGGTGGCGTATATAGGCTCTCATAACTCTTGTTAATCTCACTTATTATTCACTAAGAATTTATTGTAGGCAAAGTACAGTTTAGTTGATATGCCTTTCTAACACCATTTCCAATTGCGCTATTTTGAATGGCTTCGTCATAAACTCATCCATACCGACCTGGAAGCATCCCTCAGCTTCTTCTTCAAAAGCATTTGCTGTTAAAGCCACAATTGGCGTACGACCACGTTCAGGCTTGGATCGTTCGATCTCACGTATTATTTGCGTGGTTTCATAGCCATCCATTTCAGGCATTAAACAATCCATAAAAATTAAAGCATATTTATTCTTCTTAAATAGCTCAATTGCCTCAAACCCATTTACCGCCAGGTCTACCTGGCAGCCATTACGCTCCAGCATACGCATAACAAGCTGCTGGTTAACAATGTTATCTTCGACAATTAATATATTGGACTTGGTTTGGTCCTGTAGATCTATAACTTCGGGGTCCGAACTTTCTTCAGCATCACTCACGGTATATCGCGTCACCAAGCGACGCTCACTTCCCTGACGGAATCGCTCAGCATAGGCCTGACACATAACTCCCCTCAAAAACGGGTCACGGAACTGCTTACTCAAAAAGCCACTAGCTCCTGCCAAAAAGAAGCCTTCCGCATCACCCAACTGTGGATTTGAACATAAAACAACGATCTGCACAGGATCAACGATAGACTGGCGAATCATCTGACAAGCTTCTACACCCGACAAATCCTGTAAGATGTCATCACACAAGATCATGTTGAACTGCTCTTCACTTCCAGCATAAGAATGCAAGGCTTTTATCGCTTCTGCAGCAGTCCCCACCGCCTCGAACTGAATCCCCCACTCGCTTAAGAGTTCAAGTGTAATTTTACGACTAAGCTCATACGAATCGATCACCAGTACTTTGAGCGTTTTCAGCAAGGACAAATCCAACAACTCTCTGGAGTTATCGCCACGAACTACCGGCAAGTTCAACTCGAACCAATAAATAGACCCATCATCTTCTTTTGATTCGTTCAGCAATGTACTACCCATGAGATCAACTAACTGGTAGCAAATATCCAGGCCCAAGCTACGCTTTTCCCTCAGTTCCGAAGAAAAACCTATATCAGCAACATCAACCCGCTTATTAAGCCTCTGTATAGGCTTACTACCACTATCTTCAATTGACAAACGAATGGCCGCTCGAGAATTCTTTTGAGACAAAAGATCAACATTAATAAAAACGTGACCCTTCTCAGTGTGCTGGATCGCGTTAGCAACTAGGTTCATCAATACTTGTCGTATTCGTACAGGGTCTCCTCGTAAAGTCTGTGGAATATCGGGGCTAATTCGGCTCTCGAACACAAGGCCCTTTGACTCAGCCCTGTTTTTCAAAAGAATAGTAACACCGGATAACACCCCTCTTAAATTGAACGGTATCGTCGTAATCATAAGATCGCCCGACTCGATTCTGGAAAGGTCCAAGACATCATTTACAACGTACAACAATGACTCTAAAGACACCTGAATAGTTTGAGCATACTCACGCTGTTCATCTTCCAACTTCGATTCCAGCAATAACGAAGTGAAACCTAGCAACCCGTTCATTGGCGTTCGCAACTCATGGCTCATTTTTGCTAGAAACAAGCTTTTCGTCTCGCTGTTCTTGCGTGCTGCTTCTAACTCCTTCTGCGACAACGTTAAACGAGCCTCAGACTTATACAGACGCTCTTCCATCTCCTGCTTATACTCTAGAATCGATAACCACAGTTCAGAGACCTCAGTATCCTCTAATGAAGAAAGCCTCTTCATAGACTCATCTACATTCTGGTTTTTCAGGTCAATCATAAACTGACGCAAGCGCCTAACAACAATCTGATATCCAAGCAAAACACTCGTTAGCGAGCAACAAGCGACAACCAGCACATACAATAAAAAGCTAGTCAGTCCTTCCCTAGAAACCTCTTCAATGACCCCATCTAAACTCTGGACGACAGCCAGCTCTCCTAACCAGTAGGCTTGAGCCTCCCCTCCCTTCCAATAACTAATTGGATAGACAGATTGCTCGATGCGGGCAGAGGCCCCAATACTTCCAACCGTTATAGTACGACCGTCATCATAGCTGAGCGTATACTTTCTGGTTTCTTTCCCAGAAATATGCAAATGACAATCATCCAGCATCGCAATTAGTATCGCTTCGACCTTTTGATCGTTTGCGCGCCAAACAGCTTCACTTATCGGGTCAAGATTAGAAGACAGTAAATGATCTAAACACTCATTGATTGAATCAACTTGCATTTGGTAAGAGTAAACCCCTTTCGTAAAAACAATACCAAGCGATAACAATATGCTAAACAAAAAGCTATATAAGCAAATACGCTTAAGCAAGGGGGCTTTCTTTAGCTGTTTTAGCGTATTAGTTAAGCGCAAATGAAATCTCCTGAAGGGGATGTGAAAACTTGTGCAACACTAGCAAAATTCTTACGTGGCGTGTAGTACTGTTCAATGGCAAATGTAAAACGAGAATTCTTAATCAAAGGTAATTCGTGGCAAATTGCTTACCGTGGTAGCCTAGAACTCTAATTTAACTAATTTTCATAAGCTAATGCGCTCTATACTTACTACCCTTTGCTACATCGTGCTTTTTAGCTCTCAATTACAAGCTGCACAAACCTATAATAGCGAGACAATAGACGCTCGAAACAACAGCCCTATTGCTATGCTTTTCTCTCTCCCAAGAGCTAGCTTTTACCCAAATGAGCAAATCGGATCGATTCATTTACAATCAGACGCTTCGCTCACCAATTACATCAGCACTACAGATAAAAATGGCGACTATTTTCGCATAGACGGAGAAACCTGGAGATTTAGAAACACAGTTTCATACCAATATTCTCAACAGCTTCGCATTCTGGTAGACGCGTCCTGGATAAAACATGGCGGCGGTTTAGGTGATCGATTTATTTTCCACTTCCATGATGCATTAGCACTTCCACAAAATGGCCGCTCCGATAAGCAACACGATAGGTTCAACTGGACACTCTATTCTGAAAATCAGCAGGTATTATCTTTTCAGCGGGAAGCGTCTTCATGGGGTGACACCGAGGTTTCATTCGCATGGAAAATGAAAGAAATCTCCGATACTCAATACAACGCTACACTTAAAATTCCCACTGGCAACTACACGAATCAAACAGGCAGTGAAGCCTTCGACATAAATTTTAGCATCACCCAGCAGAACCCTGAGTGGTTCAAAAGGCGCAATTTTTTTGAACAAACAAAGCTTTCTTTATGGTACGGTACTGGTCTTGGCTATATAGGAAAGTCAGAGCAACTTAAGATTCTTGAGCAGCATCCTGTAAACCTTTCTTTTCGCGCAGGGTTCGCGTGGCTAATTAGTCCTAATTGGCAGTTAAAAAGTCAGATTGATACTCACTCCCCCTTGTTCAAAACAGAGCTACGTGAACTTGGCTGGGTACCGCTGCAAATATCCTTTGAAAGCGCACACCGTTTCAGTCAGGATATATCAATAAATCTGATGATTGCTGAAGACATTAGGCCACGATCCGTACCAGATGTGATCCTTAAGACAAGCCTAAGAATTAGACTTTAAAACTCACCTTAGAAACTTTCGGTGTTAAGAACTTAATTACCAAGTAAAGAATTGACTAACAAGGAACTTGAAAACCAATGCAATGCTTTAAAAAAGGAAAGTTAAACCCTGGCTTATTATCATTTATCGGGTTGATCGGATATACACTTGTACTATCTACACCCACAGCCCATGCTGATGAGATTGATCTCAGACTCAGCAATGACGCGGTTCACGGAAACTATACTAAAGATAATAGCCGGTCTAAGGCAAGGTTTGGCATGGGGTACTTCTATAAAGATGACGATTACACAACCAATATTCTAAACGTTGACCTACATGCAAAAGGACAAACCGTTATCGGTAATATGCCAGCAACAGTTGCTATTGGATTTGAAAGTAACTTTTTTAAAATCGAGGATTTCAAAGGTACTGCTGTTGGAATTGGCGGTTCACTAAGGCTAAACCTACCAAGCGCACCTGGCTTATCATTTGAAACAGATCTACATTATGCGCCCAAGGTACTATCTTTTGGAGACTCTGACGAGTTCAGTCGTTTTAGAACCCAAGTCAATTACCGAATTATTGAAAATGCCGATATCGCATTCGGCTTCCGCTATATGAATGTTGGCAGCGAATTAGATGGCAAGAATGAAACCCTTGAAAGCGGCGTATACCTTGGTCTTCAGTTAGCACTATAAGACTCAGGAGAGCACTGCAAACGCAGAGACTAAGCCGGATTCATCAGATAAACTAATGTGTATAGTCTCTGCACCCATTTCTTCCATTTTTAATTTTGCTTTTTGGTGCAAGACAGCAACAGGTTGCCCGCTCACCGAATGCGCGAGCTCTATATCATGCCAGGTAATACCCTGAGAGACCCCAGTACCCAAAGCCTTTGATACAGCTTCTTTGACAGCAAAACGCTTAGCTAAGAAGTTGTCTGGACGATTCGATTCAAGAAAGGAGTCAAACTCGTTGGGGGATAATATCCGCTTTGCAAAGCGCTCTCCATAACGCTCGAGGGATCTGGCAATTCTCTGGATTTCAACCAGGTCATTGCCAATACCTTTAACAGTCATAATTCACTATTAGCTCGTAGATTGTATTAAGGCATTCATTTCACGAACCGCATCCTTTATGCCAACAAACAAAGCCCTAGCAATGATACTATGCCCTATATTGAGTTCGTTAATACCGGGTATGGCCGCTATCGCATGCGTATTATGATAGTGCAAACCGTGCCCTGCATTAACAATCAGGCCATGAGACAAGGCCAAGTTCAAACCACTACGAATCCTTCCTAACTCTGCTTGCAATTCAAGCGGATCCTTACACTCGGCATAATGCCCTGTGTGAATCTCAATGGCTTGAGCACCGCAACGAACAGCCGCTTCAATTTGCGCAGGCTCAGGATCGATAAACAGAGAAACTTCTGAACCAATCTCACTCAAGCGAGCGCAGGCATCCTTAATACGATCTTCCTGCGCAATGACATCCAAGCCACCCTCAGTAGTCAGCTCCTCTCTTTTCTCAGGCACCAAACAACAATGTTCAGGCTTAACCTTCTCGGCAAGCCCTAGCATATTTTCGGTTACTGCCATTTCAAGATTCATTCGAGTTTGCAAGGTTTCCTTCATCACCAGTACATCTCGCTCTTGAATATGGCGTCGATCTTCACGCGGATGAATTGTAATACCATCTGCTCCAGCCTCTTCAGCCAGTAAAGCAGCTTGAACAGGGTCAGGGTAACGTGTGCCACGAGCCTCTCTCAAGGTTGCCACGTGATCAACGTTCACGCCTAATAAAACTCTGCCATTAGGATTTTCCATCAAATTTACCCCTTAAACTTTATCGGACGAAATAACTCTCGACTTTTTATCACCTGACCACCCAAAGCATCATCAACCAGATAGCGCATCAACTGCTTGGCCTTTAAGTACTCTTCCTTTTGCCAGGTAGAGCCATTAACAATATCTAAAGTACTGATAAGCGATATTGCTTTTCCACTTATAATAAACACACTTCCTAAGTTAGAGCTGGCCTTACCAACTCCTTCAAAACCTTGCTGTGAAAGAAACTTATATCCCTGATCCTTCTGAATCTTGTGACCATAAATATCATGTTCAAAATCAGGCAGTAATCCTAGCTCACTCAGTAAAAGGTATTCAAATTTTCGCAAACAGCGCTGCAAGTCTTGCCCTTCAGCTAGCTGATCCAAACAATCTACATAGTTTGAGAACACTCCCAGGCTTGGCTCATTGTCCGGTACTAGCTTCAGAACCAATTCATTAAGGTAGTAAGCACTAAAAAGATAGTTTGCGCGAAGCTTATAGGGCTGGCTTGGAACATCGACGGATCGAAGTGTTTTGATTGAAGAGCGGCCACTCCAAGAGAGCAAAAGAGCCTGAAAGGGTTGAAGCAAGGCTGACCAAGCACTTCCTTTTCGCAAGGCCCCTTTTGCGATCAAAGTAAGCCGTCCGAAATTAAGTGAAAACACATCAACTAAAAGACTGGACTCCTGATAAGGGCGCCGGTTCAAAACATAAACCGCTTGCTGC
This sequence comes from Oleiphilus sp. HI0043, assembly GCF_001634935.1. NCBI lineage: Bacteria > Pseudomonadati > Pseudomonadota > Gammaproteobacteria > Oceanospirillales > Oleiphilaceae > Oleiphilus > Oleiphilus sp. HI0043. The sequence continues at coordinate 141,583 of NZ_LWEY01001256.1, forward strand.
TCCTCAATCATACTCATGCACTGACCGCCCCCTATTTAAAGGAGCCTTACTCGTCTCGATAACCCAAACTCTTTAAAGCCCTTTCATCATCAGACCAACCACTTTTGACCTTAACCCATAGGTTTAACATCACCTTGGTATCAAACAAGCGCTCCATTTCTTTACGAGCATCACGGCCAATGATTTTTATTTGTTCACCCTTGTCACCAATAACGATTTTCTTTTGACCACTGCGCTCTACAAGTATTAGCGCGCTAATATGCAGCACGTGCTTAACCTGTTTAAACTCTTCAATCTCTACAGTCACCGCATAAGGTAGCTCTTCCCCCAGCTGTCGCATGATCTTCTCACGCACAAGCTCAGCAGCCAGAAAGCGCTGACTTCTGTCAGTCACTTGATCTTCAGGATAGTAATGAATACTGTTTGGAAGGAAGCTATCAATTAGTTTTTCAAGAGAATCAACATTATGTCCATGCTTGGCAGAAACTGGAATAATTTCGTTGAACGAATGCTTCTCAGCCAAAACTTGAATGTGCGGTAACAAAGCACCTTTTTCTTTTGCCTGATCAACTTTATTTAACACGAGAATTACAGGCGCTTTTGCAGCTTGGATTTTTTCAAGCACGAAGCTATCTTCCTCTGTCCACTTGGTTCGATCAACCAAAAAGACAATAACATCAACATGCTTAAGCGAATCTGACGCCGCTTTATTCATATATCGATTAATCGCTTTATGTTCTTTCAGGTGCAAACCAGGTGTATCAACATAAACGACTTGCGCTTCGCCTTCGGTTTTGATCCCTAAAATCTGGTGACGCGTGGTCTGAGGCTTCTTTGAGGTAATACTAATCTTTTGACCCAATATACGATTTAGCAACGTTGATTTGCCGACATTAGGGCGCCCAACAATGGCGACATAGCCACAACGGGTATTCGGGTTATTAAAACTTTCCAAGTCGAATTCAGTCATGATAATACTCCAGGGTTATGACTTTTCTTCCAGAATAGCCAGCGCTTGCTTTGCTGATTTTTGCTCAGCTATTCGTCGACTAGGGCCTTCACTATTTGTTCTGATACTCATTGATGCAACCTCACACTCGACAAAGAAAGTCTGATCATGAGCTTCACCTGTGACCTTAATAACTTCATATTTCGGGAGGTCTTTCTTTATAGATTGCAGATATTCTTGTAGGCGGGTTTTAGGGTCTTTTTCGGTATTATCTAAAGACAAGTTAGCGAAACGCGGCTCATACCACGATAAAACAACTTCTCGGCAAGTTGAATGATCGCTGTCTAAATAGATAGCACCAATGACGGCTTCCAGAGCATCAGCAATAATCGACTCCCGCCTAAAGCCACCACTCTTCAGCTCACCGCCCCCTAAGTTCAAATAGTCGCCTAGCTTAAATTCTTTACCAATCTCTGCCAGCGTTACCCCTTTTACCAACAAAGAGCGCAAACGGCTTAGCTGACCTTCTTTTGCAGACGAGAAGTGTTGAAACAGATATTCAGCAATAACAAAGCTAAGTATGGCATCCCCTAAATACTCCAGGCGTTCATTGTTCGCACCTTTAAAGCTACGATGCGTTAACGCTAAATCTAGCAGGCTTTGATCTTTGAACGCATAACCAATTTTTCGTTCAAGCGCACTCAAGCGATTTTGTTTCATAGGGACTAATTTTTCCAAACTTTGCTCAAGCCTTTTCCAAAAAAGACGGTGATAAATAACTCTAAACTAAAACTTTTTCTCTATAGACTCTTCGAAGGAGACCACTGCATCTATGTTGCTATAAATCGGAATGCGAACTTCATACTCTACCGAGATATAAACACTTTCATCTGTAACTTCAGCATAGAA